>NZ_JAVJRX010000155.1:0-22233 GCF_040219735.1 Coleofasciculus sp. G1-WW12-02
ACTGTTTAACTTTTCGGTTCTAGAGCAGCAAACTGGCTATCGCATCCGCTGGTAGGTCTTTAACACTTGCCGATAACGTAGTGCGCTTAGCACTTAGGCTGGTAAGCACAGCTTTAACTTATTTGGCTAAAGCTCCGTGTATGCGAGACCGGGGTTGCTTACCGGCTAGAACAAAGGCTGGCTCGTTGGTTACTCTCCACTCAGGATAGTATTTCTTCCTCTGAGTTGCCACTCACTCAAGACTTTCTGGGCAATATGCTGGGAACCCGTCGTGCTACGGTGACAGTCGCCGCGAGCAAGCTTCAGGAAACAGGTGCAATTCGCTATCACCGGGGGGTGATTACCATTATTGATCGGGAACTGTTGGAAACCATAGCCTGTGAATGTTACAGCGTCGTCAAACAGGAGTGCGATCGCTTGCTGTATCCAAAAATCTAGCGATCGGTGATTTGTCATTCGTCATTTGCTTCCCCTTCTCCCCCAGCTAAGAGACGTAGCATGCTACGTCTCTACAACCCCTGCAACCCCAGCTCTGTACGCTACCGTACCGACAAATACTCTCCATTGTGTAATGCTTAAATAGCAAAGGTAGAATTGAATCCATGCCAGCGTAGGCGATCGCTGTGGAATCAACAAAAGCTGGACGGCATTAATGAATCATTCTTTCAAAAACAAGCGGATTCTAGTTGTAGATTACAATACCGATTCCAGAGAATTACTCAGCGTTATTTTCGAGCAAGAACAAGCCCAGGTTCTGAGTGTTACTGGCGCGAGGGAAGCTTTAGAGGTATATGAGGACTTTCAACCGGATATTCTACTATGTGAGCTACTTCTGCCGGGAGAAGATGGCTATTGGCTGATCCGTCAAATCCGCAGCCTAGAGGCAAAACGAGGGCGTCAGAGTTCTGCGATCGCGGTGACGGTGGCGGCTACGGATCAAGATCGCCAACTCGCCCTAGCCGCAGGGTTTCATAGTCATATTGCTAAGCCGCTCAAGGTTGATGATTTATTAGCGATCGCTGCGATCGTTGAGGATAGTCAACGTTGTCCCCAATTGGCACAATAAGCCAAAACGCATTTAAATTCTATCGGGTAGAATATAACTCGTCTTAACCAGGAGATGAGAGAGAAACGCTTTGGTGATGAACAATTTATTAAAAGGCATCAATGTCTACCTGATTGGCATGATGGGTGTCGGTAAAACAACCGTAGGGCAACTACTGGCAAAAGAACTCGGCTACCGTTTTGTAGATACAGATGTCCTGATCGAGCAAGTAGCAGGTAAAACAATTAACCAAATTTTTACCGACAGTGGAGAGGAAGAATTTCGCCAGTTAGAAGCTAAAATCTTGTCAGAAGTATCTGCTTACACTCAATTAACTGTTGCCACAGGTGGCGGTATCGTGCTGCAACAGATGAATTGGAGTTATCTACACCAGGGTTTAATTGTCTGGTTAGATGCACCTGTAGACCTATTGATACAGCGTCTACAAGATGATACCACTCGCCCCTTATTGCAAACAACCGATCCAGCCGCAGCACTGCAAAGTTTACTTGATAAACGGCGTCATTTATATGCAGAAGCCGATCTCCACATCCCAATTAATGCCAGCGATACACCGGAAGTGATTACATCAAATATAATAGCAGCAATTCCTTCAGTCCTCAAATAAAATTAAATGAGTAGGTTGGGTCGAGAGACGAGACCCAACAAACAAAAACTCGATGTAAATCGGTTGGGTTGAACGAATTGAAACCCAACCCACAAAAGCTTTATAATATTCACAAATTGACAATGGATAATGACCTCTCCTTAAAAGAAGAGGATTGAAATTAAGGAAAATCTTTTTTAATTTCTTCGTAAACGAAGAGGTTTTAGACTCAATTAATCAATTATCAATTATCAATTATTAATTATCCATTGATAAACTATTTCCATTTATTCAAGATATCCTTGACTAAAACTTCTTTTAAGCAAACCTGAGCGACGACAACAATGGGAAGTGCCAGAAATAAGCCCAATATTCCGAAAAATATAGCAAAAGCCATCTGAGATAATAACGTAAAGGCTGGCAGCAAAGACACCTGTTTTTGCATAACCAGCGGTGTTAAAATATTACTTTCAATCTGCTGAATTATTATATATAAAACTACCACCGCTACAGCTTTCCAAGGCGTATCAAGTAAAGCCAATGCCACGGGGGGGATTACACTTAAAGTGGGACCCAAATTAGGGATAAATGTAAAGATACCCGCTAACAAACCATTCGCCAGTGGCAATTGCACCTGCAAAATCCATAATCCCAGCCCACTAAATATAGCAATTACCATCATGTTAAATAGGATACCGACTGCCCAGCCTCCCAGGGTATCTTCACATTCGTCGAGAATCTCCTGAACTCTGTGGCGATAAAACGCGGGAAAAAGGAGGATAAAAACTTGGCGGTAAGGTTCGGGATTGGCGAGTAACATAATGGTTACAACCCCAACTAACAACATGTTTAAGACTAGACCAATTGAACTGTAGAATAGATCAAAAAAGTTGCCAAATAATCTCGTTGCCCATGAACGTAGATCTTGGGTAAAGACTTTCAAGCCACCAATCTCTTCTAAAAGTCCATCGGGAACCACATTTCTCACCCAGTTTGCCCATTGAGGAATTTGTTGTAATCCAATCGGAACTAAATCAATTAATTGCTGAACTTGATCAACAAAGGGTGGTACAACCAGGACAAAGAAAACAGCCAGTAATCCGAGGCAAAACCCCACGGATATAATAACAGCGAAAGTGCGTTTGAGCCGAAAGCGCAGCAGAAATCGTACCAGGCGGTTCAGTGTAGTGGCAAACACTACGGCGGCAAAACCGAGCAAAATAACCGTTTTAATCTTCCACAGAATGTAAACCGAGATAATAAAAAAGAATAATCCCAGCAATGAACCTAGACGCACAAATTTGCCTCCACTCAAGGGTTAAGTTAACCGGATATCTTGCACCTTTGCCAGTAAGATCCGACACCCGCCAATAATTCTAGTTTTTAGCTTATAGCGCAAATCGGTTGAAACCGACTAGAATTTAAGTCGTCTTTAGATGACTTGAGCTTTTAGCCAGGGATTTGAATTCCTGACGGTAACTCTCCTGGGTATTTAACCAAAGATGCTAATAAATTATCCTAAATAGGGTAGAAGCGCTATGTTGCTTTTTTTACCCAGAAAGAGAGATGTTTACCTCTAAGAGTTGTGATAGCACCCCGATGTTGGTGGTATAAATGCCAGAATTGCTAAAACTCTAACTTTCCATAGACGATAAACTTGCCTCGGTATGCTTTGCTAAGGTATGACTGTTTATCAATAATAATGCTTTATGACATCCACTTCACTAACAGAACCAGCAATTGCTACTTTGGTACTGACAAACGCTGTCGAAAAAACAGGTGAACAAATCCAAGGACAGTTGCTTGAACAACGTCACCAATTATGGCATCTACTTCAAGATAGATTTCCCACAACGGCAACTGAGATAGAACTCACTGAGCAACAGCCATTAAATGGCAATCAAGCGGCTCGCATCGCCAAACATCTAGAAGAAGTCGCCAAAACAGACTCAGAGGTTGCTAAAAGCGTTCAAGCTATAGCGGATACCGTACAGTCTCAACCAAAGAGCCTGGATAAATTCACGAAGATAGCCCAAGAAATTAAGATGGAAGTGCAGGGCGCGATCGCGAATAAAACCAACTTAGATTTATCCTAATACTTTTAATCCTTAATTTCTGGTTAGTCCGCGTTAGCGTTAGCGAAGTTTGACGATTAGTCTAGCTTGGCATAGGCTAGGCGGATATAAACTTACTACGCATTCAAATCCTCCTCTTCCCTATTACTTCGCTTCTTGTTCCATGGAGAAGCCAGAGGATGCGAGAGCTTTTTTTGCACGGGGAAACATCTGCGATTCCCCAGGTTACACCTGTTGAATGGGGACAAATTAATTATGAACAGACTACTTAATAATCAATTAATAGTTGCCTTAGCGGGAGCATCAATCTCTTTTCTGGCTGGAGTCGAGCCAGGGATTGCCCAACCGGAACAATATTGTGATGATCCGGGTTCAATTCCAGCAGCAGAGACAACGAGAAACTTAGAACTAGATAAGTTTGGCGTAGAACTCACCATCCCCTCTAACTTCAGAGCAATGTTGCTGAATAACGGCAATGTCAAAATTGTCGATCCAGGCACTTATGAATTGTTATCTTGTATAGCCAAAGGTAGAAAAGCACTGGGACGTGGATATGCTCAAACCTTAGTTCGCACCGTTGAGAATCCACGCAATCTAGAATTACGTCAACTTGTGGAACAAAAGAGTAGAGAAAATGAAAAAATATCTCCCTATAGTTTTGATGGAAAGCAGGGCTATCTAGTAGAACAGCGGAGTCGAGATAATGTTGCGATTCCAGATGCTCATGCTGAGTTGTGGGTGGATACAAACGATGTTCCCGGAGCCGTTGTCATTTCTAAAAGCTGTGATTGTTCAGGAATGAGTGAAAGCCTAGTTTCATTACTGGAGCGCTCAAGTTTACTCAATAGCAGCCAAGCCTCAACTCCATAGCGCGATCGCGAATTTGAGATAGCTCCTCGTTCTTTCATAAAATTTTCCCATTCTTCCTTATATCCATCCAGTGACAAATGAGGACAGAGGATTACATTTTCTACTTTATTGTTTTCCAGATCGCAAGCTTGGGTCATCACCACAACGTCAGCCCTAATTACTTCAACGGCTGACTTCAGTGTTTCAACTTCTTTGCCAGTTTCTAGTTTAAGAGGTTGAGAAGCCCAACGAACTACAGGACAATCAAGAATAATGTCACCCTGAGTTAGTTTTGTGTTGGCATCAACTGCCTCATACCAAGGGTCATTCGTCATCATCTTCGAGGCGATAACTATCGATTACCACATGGGGCTTCCAAGCTGGTAATTCATCGACTTTAACGTCAATCTCTTTTGAGCAGAGAACTTTAGTGCTGCGTGATAGAGGAAAAATACCTCTCCAGATTGGCTCTTCTTCACCTAGATCAAGATCCTGAACTTTAGACTTTGCTCGTGGAATGCTTGTTGCTAAATAGTGTTTTGGGTAAGCTAACAATTTACCACATCTTACTCTCGTTGAAGTTTGAACGAAATCAATATTGTGTCCAGAAGTAGGTTGTGCTAATGTGTGTACAACTATATCATCACCATCAAAATCCTCTGGTTGTTCTTCAATGGTTCTAAGTTGGTATGGATAAGGCGTTAAAGACCTACCTGCCAACCTTTGAAAACGTTGAGGAAGATAGTAGCTTTTAGCAGCCGTGGTAGTACTAATGGGCTTAACCCAAGTCGGCGCTATCGAAGGCACAGAACTAACTACTGCAATGGGACGACCCGGAATTTTTTTTCCTTCTTGGTTGATGAGAGTTGTGGAAACTGAAAAGGCAAACTCTCGGCAGTGGTGGAATGTCACTCAGTTCCACTATAGGCTCAATATCTTGTTGATTAAAAACTTCTATTCTAGGAGTAATGGGAGCGAAATCGTTACAAAAGGGGTATTCGGTCTGAAATCTTAGCCACAATAGTCCAATATGAGGAGAGAGGAATTCCTCAATTGACTTAAACAACACACTGCAAACCACTTCAGTGACGGGTGGTTCCTCATAAGAAGGTAGTTTTCTACTGTTTTCTCCAACTATCACATCGACTGCTCCAAGTTTTTCAGCACGCTGCCATATAACTTTATACCCTAATATCCAGACTAACTCAGTATCACCTCCCAAACCATTGCCCCCCAATTAAAGTAAAATTTTCGTTACATCCTGCATCTGCCACCCTGTTTACCCATGCTTTGTGACTACCTGGTACAAATCCTCACCGCCCGCGTCTACGATGTTGCCCAAGAAACCCCGCTAGAATACGCCCCCAACCTATCCGCCCGCCTAAATAACAAACTCCTGCTGAAGCGGGAGGATATGCAATCTGTCTTTTCCTTTAAACTGCGGGGGGCTTATAACAAAATGGTACAACTCCCCCCCGATATGCTGGCACAGGGCGTCATTGCCGCATCTGCCGGAAACCATGCCCAAGGTGTCGCCCTAGCTGCCCGTCAGCTAGGAACCCAAGCGATTATCGTCATGCCCATAACCACACCCCAAGTCAAAATCAATGCAGTTAAAGCCCGTGGGGGAGAGGTGGTTTTGCAGGGAGAAACCTACGATGAAGCTTATGCCTTTGCCCGTCAACTGGAAGCCGAAAAAGGTTTAACCTTTATTCATCCCTTTGATGATCCCGATGTGATTGCCGGACAAGGTACGATTGGCATGGAAATTCTCAGGCAATATCAGCAACCTATCCATGCTATTTTTGTCGCCATTGGCGGAGGTGGATTAATTTCTGGGATTGGGGCGTATGTGAAACGGTTGTATCCCCAAATTAAGATAATTGGCGTTGAACCTGTGGATGCGGATGCCATGTATCAATCCCTGAAAGCTGGGAAACGGGTGCGATTACCACAGGTGGGTTTATTTGCCGATGGGGTGGCGGTGCGGGAAGTGGGAGAGGAAACCTTTCGCCTGTGTCAACAATATGTGGATGAGATTATTCTGGTGGATACTGATGCTACCTGTGCCGCTATTAAAGACGTATTCGAGGATACACGTTCTATTTTAGAACCCGCTGGAGCATTAGCGATCGCAGCCGCGAAAACCTACGTTGAACGAGAGCAAATTCAGGGGCAAACCTTAGTTGCTGTCGCTTGCGGTGCTAATATGAACTTTGACCGTCTTCGCTTTGTTGCAGAACGGGCAGAATTTGGCGAACGTCGCGAAGCTATCTTTGCAGTGACAATTCCGGAACAACCGGGTAGTCTGCGTAAGTTTTGTGAATGCTTAGGTAAACGGAATTTAACCGAGTTCAATTATCGCATTTCTGCTGAAAACGAGGCACATATTTTTGTCGGTGTCCAAATTGCTAACCGTAGTGACGCCGCCAAGATGATAGAAGCATTTGAAGGTTGTGGATTCAAAACCTTAGATTTAACCGATGATGAACTGACGAAAATGCACCTACGACACATGGTAGGTGGACATTCTCCCTTAGCGGATAATGAATTACTTTACCGCTTCGAGTTTCCTGAACGTCCGGGTGCTTTAATGAAGTTTGTCGGTTCCATGAGTCCTAACTGGAATATTAGCTTATTTCACTATCGTAATAATGGGGCAGATTATGGACGCATTGTTGTAGGAATGCAGGTTCCGCCGCACGAGATGGAGGAATGGCAAGCATTTCTGGATACTTTGGGTTATCGCTATTGGGATGAAAACCAGAATCCGGCGTATAAACTGTTTTTGGGATAGTAGTAGGGGCACGACATGTCGTGCCCCTACAAATGGTAATTTCACCATAAACAGGGAGAGCTTTCACAAATTGACAATGGATAATGAACAATGGATAATGACCTCTCCTTAAAAGAAGAAGATTGAAATTAAGGAAAATCTTTTTTAATTTATTCGTAAACGAAGAGGTCTTAGACCCAATTAATCAATTGTCAATTATCAATTATTAATTATCCATTGATAAAATTAATTGGGCATAACATCGTTGAGTTTGAGTTGTAAGTTGGGTAAGAGGTAAGATGTAATTGTATCTCCCAAGCGATATTTTTGCTGCTGATACGTCCCCCTAATAAGTTGGCATACCGTAAAAGTGGGTTGTGTTGGGTTGCCAATGAATTGCCAACCGCCTAAGCCGCGAAAGTCTACAATCCAGAATTCGGGAATGCCTAGAACCGCATACTCTTCTACTTTTCTAGCATAGTCATCTTGCCAGTTGGTGCCAACAACTTCGGCAACGAGTTTGATTGTTTTGCCATTACAAATAATTGGCTCTTTTTGCCAAAGCGGTTCGTTGCTGAGTTCGGCTTTGTCTAAAACAATGACATCAGGGCGTAGTGCTGTCGCTTCAGCAGCGAGTGGTTTAATTAAACAACTTTTGGGAATTAACCAGTTTAACTGATTACCAATAATTTCTGCATAGATTCTACCCGCAATAGTCCCAGCAACTTCTTCATGAGAACCTGTTGGTTCCATGTCTCGTAGTTCTCCATCAATAAGTTCATACCTGGGATTATCTCCATATTCTGCTATAAATTGATCGAACGTTAGAAGTTTAGATGGAGTATAAGTCATAGCGTTTTTCGGGAAAGGCAGTTTTATTGTTTATTCTAGCTTGGAGAACTGGAAGCCTCATCTCTATAATTGTCTCATATCCAATCCACCTTTTCACATCTTGCACCAGTAGCAACAATTAGCCAGGGATTCAAATCCCTGGCTCAAAGCGAAAGTCAGCTAAAGCTGACTGGATAAGAGTTTTAGTCCATTTTAATGGACTTTAGCTTTTAGCCCGGAGTTTGAACTCCGGGCTCCGGGCGGATGTCTAGATCTCTGGATTATCGCTGCTCTAAAATTGCTCGCATATTCGGGAGAGCGGCTGCAATCATTTCAGGTTTTACAGATGTCTGTTGCCAACTTTCTCGCTGCTCAAGTTGCTGGAACCATGGCTTTATGGATGGATAAGTGTCTAGAGATAAACCTAATTGAGGTAAGGAGGGGATAAGTGTTCCAGCCACGATATCCGCTAAGGTGATTTGATTGTTCACAAAGTAAATATGTCCCGCCAAAAGATTTTCATAAAATTGAATAATAGTCGTTATGCGTTGCAGAGCATTGTCAACTTTATCAGGATTGACTTTGAGTCCAACTAAGAGTTTAGTTAAAGGAATCATCAGCGGCTGAAGTTCATTAACGGCTATCATTTCTACCATGCGAACCGTTGCGATCGCGTCAATTTCATTAGGCATTAATGATGGCGTTGGATACTTTGCCTCTAAATAGTCCAAAATGGCTAACGATTCAACAATCCGAAATCCGTTATCGATGATTACAGGTATTCGCTGAAGCGGGTTAATGGCGGTAAAATCCTCACTCAGGTGATCTCCATCTAGATTCACCAGAATTGGCTCAAAGGGAATTTGTTTTTCCAGTAATGTCACCCAAACTCGGCGAGCATTAACAGAGATTGGATTGTAGTAGAACTTTAGCATTAGATTATAAGTAATTATTGGGATTTTCGACAATCATAACCTAGAAGTATGGCTCTAATTCTAATAACCTCACTCGCTTTTCAGTCGGATAGGGTTTGGCGCGATCGCACGAGCATGAAGGAATAGCAAGCGCTCCTGAATAGTCTGAGTTATGGCTATAGAATTGTGTTGGTTGTGAATCATGAGATGTTGGGTTTCCTGCGTCAACCCAACCTACAGTGATGGGTTAACGCACTGATTAATTTATGCTGGTGGATGTTTTGCCTCAAGCTTTTCAATCGCTTTATCAAAGTAATTTTCAACCAGCAAGTTTAAACGATATCCGCTAACCTTGCCTTTCCTATCATCAGCTTCTTTGAGCAACAAAGCCTTAACAGATTTAAGCCAATCCAATTCTTCAAGCAGTTTCTCGTTAACCTCATCTAATTCATATCGTCCGGTTAGGGCATAACCACGCAATCGTTGGTGTTCAGGGTTCATAGACACAATTTTTTCCACGAAAACGGCTGGCTCTATGTGTTGTAATATAGGAATTTCACTGTATATCCCCGACACATCTTGATTCTTCAAACTCCTTGGGCAAATCATTTCATAGAACTTCCATATATCGCTTTGCATAATAGCCAGTAAATCTTGAGCATCATTAGGCAGACTCTTAAGCATTTCCGACTCGTAAGCTTCTTTAATGTAGCCTACAAAATCTTGAAACTCTGGAAGAGAACTTCCAGAAAAGGCTAGTCCAAGGTAGACGCTAAAAGGATCTAAAGCCCAAGCAATATCTTGACGAAGCTTTTCTGGTTGAGTCTCTTTTAGAAACTGATCAATATAACATTTTGAATTATCTAGAATTTCTGCCTTTGTTCTACTATATAAACCAATGTCAGATAAGTTTAAGAAAATTCCGGTTATATACTTAATTTCCCTAATATCACTAAATCGTCTGTCACAATATTCTGATTCAACCTCTTTGAGTAAACCAGAAAAATTATCATCATTTAAATATTCAAAATGCCACAATCTAATCCAATTAGGTGTATTTTCATCCTGAAAATATTTACTACTTGACAGTGATTGCTCTAGTTCCTCCGTATCTATGATGCCTTTATCAAAAAAGGTTTGCCACCATGCTTTACTGGGGAATGGCTCATGTAAATTTAGGGTTGGATACCTTCTCAACATTTTTTGAAGTAAAGTTGGCTGTTCAATATTCTCTTCCGGGACTGAATTGGTATCTTGACGCGGCATTCGCTTCATTCCCTGATTTCTCAGTGCAGATCCATATTCTTTTTCTAATTTATTAATTTCTTTTGGCTGCATCCTTCCACTTTTAATTTCAATGGAAAAAACTGAAAGTATTGTCAAAATATCTTTAAGAAGCTCCGGTTTCTTTTGTGCCTTTTCCGGTAAATTATCAAAAATTCGCTCAAAGTCTAAAACAACTTGCTTGAGAATTCTGAGATTCTCAAATTCTGCTTCTTCGTATAACTTTTGTAGTAATTGATTATTGTCAGATAAGGACTGTCTGACATGTAGATTGTTCGCTACAGTAATAAAATTTTCTAAGGCTCCCTCAAAATCAAGAGATACACCAAAAGTTTTGCCGATTAACTTTTCCTTGATATCTTTATAGCTACTCTCTTTGAGTAATTCATCCTCATTAGCAATGATAACTACCTTTAGATCTTGATGTTCTACAAAGTAGTTGATGTATCCTAATATGCTGCCAAGCTCTATTTTGCAACGTTCTAAATCATCGAATATTAAAATACTTTTATCAGCATCTTTAAGATAATCAGGAAGATTTTCTTGTGTTTCGAGTTTAATTTTTTCTATATCAAATTTTGTTGTGCTTTTTATTGCTTCTTTAAAAATCTTTCCTGTTATTGCCATTCCCTTGAACGCTAGTACAGGATGTAATTGCTGAAAGAAAGCATCTTCTATCTCAGAAAAGGTAGTCATTCCGTAAAGACTAACATACAAGCATTTCTGCTTATGTGCTTTTAGCTTTTCGTAGTACTTTTTGATAAACCATGTTTTCCCCGCTCCCCATTGCCCTTTGAGTAAAACAGCAAACCCAGGTGCGTGGGATAAACTACAATAATAATCTAAGTAGGCTGCGATATGGCTATTAGGATTGTTTTCAGCGGTCATAGTTCTTGTTCCTTATATCAAATAGTGTTTCCTGATTGAGTCTCGCGTACTTGCTGGAAGCGATCCAAAATCTCTGCGATAAAGGGTTCGCTATCCAGGGGTTTTGTCTACTATTTTACGACGGATATTCAAAAAGTAGGGGGATTTAATGGAAATAGAGTTAGGCGCGATCGCACGAGCATGAAGGAATAGCAAGCGCTCCTGAATAGTCTGGGTTATAGCTATAGAATTGTGTTGGTTGTGAATCATGAGATGTTGGGTTTCCTTCGTCAACCCAACCTACAGCGATGGGTTAGCGCACATTTAAATCAAGCTTTTCAATCTCTTGATTCAAATGAGGTTCAACCCGCAATTTTAAACGATATTCGCTAGGCTTTCCTATTGCGTAATTAACTCCTTCTCTCTATCACTAAAAAACTGATGAGTCATTCGCTCGTAGTGCTGGCAGAGATTCGACTGTTGGAGAACATAGTCAACAATTGGGCTTTTATAAGGTGGTTTAATGAAAGCACCAATGTAAGCATAAGCCGTTGCATCTAACGTTGTCGGTTGCTCTCCCATAAAAAATGGTTTATCCGCCAGAAAATCTGAGATGGCTTGGAAATCAGCACAGATAATCTGGATGATTTCCTCATTGCTATGACGAGCCATACCATGACCATACATTTGAGAGCAAACGCTTTCACGTATCCCTTCGACAAACGGTTCCCATTCTGCTTTTGACACCTCAGTTCCGAGTAACATTGCTAACACCTCGCGATAGCCTCGCCAGTTTTCTTCCATGTTGAAGCGAATGTGGATACCCCCCCAGAAAAGGTTTTCTTTGATCATCCGACGGAAAGCAAGGGAGATGGCTCGCTCTGTACGGGTCAAGCTAGCATCGAGATCGATTCCTTCTGCTTGCTTGAGCATCTCGATGATTAAGGTTGAATCACCGAATAGCTTTCCTTGATAGTTAATGAATGGAATTTTACCCTTTGGGGCTATGGCAAAGTTTTGTGCTGTCACAATCACTGCTTGGTAAGGAAGCTTTGCCATACGCAGCCAAGTTTCCAGCTTCATACAAGGTGGGCTAATGCTTGGCAATCCCCAGAACGATTGTGCGGTGTATAAGGTAATCATTGATATCAAAAAAGATTTGACTGAAATGGCTAGAACAAACGTCCTATCAGTTTTTTTCACAGTGGGAAGCCCGGTCTGCTTCACCAGATGAAGATGAACGCGATCGCACTTTTATCTATTGTAGGTCGGGTTGAAGTTACTTAACCCAATACACCTGTTATAGTGTTAGAGCTACGTCTGATTGACTACTGAATGCATATTTATAAGGTTGTGTCAACTACGTTTTACGGTTACTGACACTATAGGTTATCTCTATGGGGATCAAAACCCGAATCCAACATAAACGCTGTTTTGGAGATCATCAGATGAGCGGCTCCCGCGATCGCGCCATTACTGGCTCACTATCCTCTGAATCAGCTAATTTCAGATTTATTTGACAAAATAAGTTCATAAAAGGTTACAATAAATATCGTTTCATTCAAGCCTACATTTCCCCGGTTCACCTGGCATATTCTGTATGACAGGTAGTTGACTTAATGTAGGTTTTTAAATTAAATTGGAAGTTTCGTGCAATCAAACACAGTTCCCAAGCAGGCAACAATTACAGCCTCATCCACTCCTAAAGAAGAGTTACCCTTTACTCTCCAAGACTTGAAAGCGGCAATTCCCGCCTACTGTTTTGAACCCTCTGTTTGGAAGTCTCTAAGTTACTTTTTTCTAGACATTGGCATCATCGCTGGATTTTATGCCATCGCCTATAAACTGGATTCCTGGTTCTTTTTCCCCATCTTCTGGTTACTCCAAGGAACCATGTTTTGGGCATTGTTTGTAGTGGGTCATGACTGCGGTCATGGCTCTTTCTCTAAGATTAAATGGCTGAATAACCTGATTGGACATCTGTCTCACACTCCCATCCTGGTGCCCTTCCACGGGTGGCGCATCAGTCACAGAACCCATCATGCTAATACTGGTAGCCTGGAAACAGATGAAAGCTGGTATCCGGTATCTCAGAGTAAGTATGAGCGGATGCCATGGTATGAAAAGCTATTCCGCTTTAATTTACCATTGCTAGCTTATCCCCTCTATCTATTTAAGCGATCGTCTGATCGCAAGGGTTCCCACTTTTTGCCCAGCAGTCCGTTATTCCGTCCCTCAGAAAAATGGGATATTATCACCAGTTCTACCCTCTGGATATTAATGGTTGCCTTTTTAGGTGGACTGACTTTTCAGTTCGGTTGGCTATTTCTGGTGAAGTATTACCTGGTTCCTTATATCGTGTTTGTAATGTGGCTAGATTTGGTCACATTCCTGCATCATACCGAACCAGATCTTCCCTGGTATCGAGGAAAGGATTGGTACTTCCTTAAAGGAGCATTATCAACGATTGATCGGGATTACGGCTTTATCAATCCCATTCATCATAATATCGGGACTCATGTGGCGCATCATATTTTCTTGAATATGCCCCACTATCACTTGAAAACGGCAACCGAGGCAATTAAGCCGATGTTAGGCGATTATTATCGCTGCTCAAACGAGCCAATTTGGAAGAGCTTTATTCGTTCTTACTGGGCTTGTCATTTCGTTAAGGATCAAGGCTCTCCAGTTTATTACGAATCCCCCAAACATCCGCGCTAAAACTAACGTTTAAAACGCGGATTTATTACCTTTGACTAGCAAACTGTAGAGACGTTGCCTGCAACGTCTCTACAATGTGGAAAGCAAAATCAGTTTTATCGGATATCCGTGCTTCTTAGGCTTCATTTAACCGTTCCAAGAATACCTGATAGTTCTGAGACTGAGAACCAAATACATAGTCGGGTGAAGTAATCGTCATATCACTCCCACCCGTTTTTCTTAGATGATTAACAGCCGCCAGTAACATGTTTTGCTCAACGACAATCGTTACAGCATACCAATCCTTTTCTTCCTTGGAATAAACTTTGGCAATAGTCGGTCCTCGTAACCCAGTTAAACCGCTCAATTCACTATGATTGACCAAATAATCTCCAATTTCATCGGCTGACTTGCCCCGAACATTAGCCGTGATGGAGACATATTTTTTCGCATTCAAATTTGCCTCAATTAATTCCAAGATCGTTTTAGTCGTATCAAGTTTCGTGGGGTCCTCTTGGAGGAGGCGTTTATTGCCAATGAGACAAGCTTGGGACTTTAAAAGCGTGCCACCAGTAAGGCGCTTCAATCGGTTTTCTCGCAGGGTAGTTCCGGTACTGGTGACATCGGCAATCATGTCCGCATAACCCATGCTGGGTGCCGCTTCCATGGCTCCTTGCACGGAGACAAGGGAAAAGTTGATAATCAGTTTTTCATAGAACCAATCTCTGGTCAGATTGGGATATTTCGTGGCAATTCTCAGGGTTTTACCTTTTTCTTTAAATAGAAGCGTGAGTTCGGCTAAATCTTCAATCGAGGATACATCCACCCAACTTTCAGGAACAGCTAATACCAGTTCGCATTTACCGTAACCCAAACGGTCATGAATAACCACGACATTATCATGACCCACGCCTTCTTCACAGACTACATCATAGCCAGTAATTCCTAGGTCAACGCTACCTTCTTCAACTTTGGTAAAAATATCAGCAGCCCGTTGGAAAAGTACATTAATTTGGGGGAGTGAGGGAATCGAGCCAAAATATTGGCGATCGCTCGGTCTAAAAACACTCATTCCACATGCTGCAAGCAGGCTGGTTGTAGAGCGTTCCAAGGCTCCTTTACTGGGGAGAGCGAGCCGAACTGGGGATTGGTGATTGGTCATTGGTCAGGGAACAGTGAACAGTGAACAGTGAACAGTGAACAGGGAACAGTGAATTCTATTGTCTTATGTCTTATGTTTTAATTCATCATGGATATGCTTGGCGGCGTCGCTTACCGTTAACTGCTGCTGTTCTCCAGAGTCCATCTGTTTAAGTACAACTTTAGATGCTTGTCGTTCTTCTGAACCTACGAGAATGGTGTAAGGAATGCCTTGTTTGTCGGCATACTGAAAGTTACTGGAAACACTTTTACCTCTAAGCTCCATGGCTACTGCCAATCCAGTATGTCGCAATTTTTGGGCAACGCTAATGGCATAACCCGCATCATCTTGACTGACAGGAACAACCAAAACATCCACCTGTCGCTGCACTTGCCAAACTTTGCCCTCGGCTTCTAGGGCTAATCTCAGCCGTTCCATCCCGTAGGAAAAGCCGGTGGCTGGGGTATCTTGGCGTCCGGCAAAGGTTGCCACCAAATCATCATATCGACCGCCGCCGCAGAGTTGTCGCTCCTGCTTACCGACGCCATGATAGATTTCAAAAATCATGCCTGTATAGTATTGCAATCCTCGGCTGAGTCCTAAGTCTAAACTAATTTGACTGGAGTCTAGGTTATAGAATTCCAATGTTTTAATAATCTCACGGAGTTGTTCAAGTCCAGCATCATCAATACCATGGGAACAGAGGAGAGTTTGGGCTTCTTTTAACACTTCAGTCGGTTCTCCTACCAGTTGTCCCAGTTGACTCATAAACTCTAGCGCCTTACTTACCCTCTCCGTTTGATCTTGGCGTTTTATTTTGGTCAGTAGGCGATCAACGATTTCGTGGGCGTCGCGATTGCCAGCCAGTTCAATGTTCATGCTGTCTAGGAGATCCAGAATCGCGGTTTGGGCGTCGGATTCTTCCATTCTCTGAAAGAGTTGACTCAAGCGTTGGGTGTGAGCAGTGTCAGGGTTCGTCTGTTCTGGGTTGAGTTGGGGGTTGGAGGTATAGAGGGCAAATGCTGGATATATATCACACAAGCGCTGTTCGACGGCTGATTTGCCTTCCTTGCGTAAAATTTCCATATTGGCAAGCAGGAAGCTACGCAGGCGACTTTCGATCTGAAGGTTATCCAGAAACCTAGATATTACACCAATATGACCCAGGACAACTCGATACCCGCTTAATCCTAGGCGATTTAACCCTTGAGATGCGATCGCGATAATTTCGGCATCCGCCATCGCTCCAGTCGCGCCAATCAATTCAATCCCCATCTGGTTAAACTGGCGGTAGCGTTCTTTCTGGGGGCGTTCGTAGCGGAAGGCGGAACCCGCATAGTAGAGGCGGATGGGGTGGGGGACGCCTTGCAGGTTGTCTACATAAGCGCGGACAACAGAGGCGGTAAATTCCGGGCGCAAGCAAAGGCGGCGGTTGCGGTAGATGAAGTCATAGAGACGGGGGGCGATTTCTTCTCCGGATTTCCTTAAATACAGTTCTGTATATTCAATCAGTGGCACGTCAATCGGACGATAGCCAAAGGATTGGAAGCATTGGCGCAGGTTATCTTCAAGCTGTTTGGTGATGGCGTAATCGTCGGGCAATACATCGTTGACGCCGCGTACTCGTTCAATTTTGGTCGTTCGCATTTTGGTCATTTGTCATTTGTCATTCGTCATTTGCCATTCGTTGATTAGGAAATCTCTTCCCCATGTCCAAGACTGGATTAAGCAACTACCAGACTAAGTATATTGGGAATCTCCGTCCCTCCGATTAAGAGCTATTCCTCCCCACCCTCCTGAGCCTGCGAAGGATCTGCTGAGGGTGGGGAGGAATAGCGAACCTGTTGAGGTTTATCGATAAATCGGCAGGGTAAAGTGAAAACAACCACCACCTTTAGGGGGGGAATCGACCCAGATGCGACCGTAATGGGCGCGGATTATGCGTTGACACAAGGATAAACCAATCCCGTACCCGTCTTTGGCTTGATCGCGTTTGAGTCGGAAATGATTTTCAAAGATGCGATCGCAATTTTCTGCTGGGATACCTGGACCGGTATCACAGACTGAGACTTGAACCTTCTGGGTAGTGCGGTGCAGCATAGAAACCTGAATTTTACCCCCTTTTGGGGTGTATTTGTTGGCATTGTCTAGCAGATTAACAAGGACTTGACGCACCAACTCACTATCAGCATGGACAGGGGGTAAATCTTGGGGAATGTCCGTTTCCACAATTTGGCATTTGAGTTGGAACGACTCCTGCATTTGGTTGAGAATCTCTTGACACAGGGGTCCTAAAGCCAGTTGGCGTGGTTTAACATAAAAATCGGCGTTGCTGCCTTTAGCGGCTTGCAGGATTTCCGTAATCATGCGATCGATGATACGGAGTTGGATGCGTGCTTGTTCAAATAAGCGGGCTTTCAGGGTAGGGGTTAATTCAGCACCAAGAGATTGAATGGGGTTGTTTTGACCTAATTCCAGAGTCTCCAAGGCAATGGATGCGGCGGTTAAAGGATTGCGGAGGTCATGGGCTAACATGGATAGAATTTGGTCTTTGAAATAGATATTCTCCCGCAGAGCGGCATTTTCTTGGTTGAGGCGAAAAATTTCGTCAGTGAGTTGAATCACTTCGATGGATGATTCTATGGAAGGTTTGGCGGATGAGCCATTCTCACTGGAGATACTCGCGTTAGTGGATGAGGTAACCTCCTCTTTTAACTCAGTTTGGTAGTCTTCGATACAGCGTTGCCAGCGTGACCAACAGTTCTTCAACTGTCCCACTAAATTCGTCCCCGCCAGGGTTTGTCGCGGTTGGGGATGAATCTTCAGCAGAGCTGGAGTGGCGATTATTTTGAAATGTTCGGCTAAATAGGGCTGTTCTCCCACATCCACAATCATCAGTTCAAAGGGATACTCCTGTTTCAGGGACTCCAGATAGTTCCGGATGCGATGGATAGGTTTCCGGGAACTGGGACGCTCATCGACAAACAGCAGAAGCTGTAGTGTGGCTTCCGCATCCGGAGAGTTTTCATGAGCGACCTTGCAATTTGGTGTTAGCACTCTTAACGGGGCTTGCTTTAGGAGAACGTTGGCATTGACTGCCTAGGGGCTGGGGGGTCTTTGCTTCCTTATAATTTAATCTCTATTTTAGATTTTCCGCAAAACTAAACGGTTTGTGATATTTATCTATCCATTTGCTGTCCTTTTCGTCCTAAAATCTTAAAAGACTGTCAACCTCCCAGGATATCCTAAACTTTTCATTATCTAGCAATTCACGACTTCTATTCACTATGGCTATCGGCTACGTTGCGCTCGTCCTTCATGCCCATCTACCTTTTGTGCGGCATCCAGAAAGTGACTACGTTCTGGAAGAAGAATGGCTATTTGAAGCCATCACCGAAACTTACGTCCCCCTCTTGCACGTCTTTGAAGGATTAAAGCGGGATGGGGTGGACTTTAAAATCACCATGAGCATGACGCCTCCTTTGGTGTCAATGCTCCAAGACCCTTTGTTGCAAGAGCGCTACGACAAACATCTAGCCCTACTCGAAGAATTAGTTCAAAAGGAAGTCGAGCATAACGAACACAATGGTCATATCCGCTACCTCGCTGAACATTACGTTAACGAGTTCAGCCTGATTCGCCAAACCTGGAATCACTATGGCGGTAACCTAGTAACGGCATTTAAACAATTTCTCGACAGCAATAACCTAGAAATCATCACTTGCGGCGCCACCCACGGCTATTTTCCGCTGATGAAAATGTATCCCCAAGCGGTTTGGGCGCAAATTCAGGTGGCTTGTGAGCATTATGAGCAAACCTTTGGGCGTCCCCCGAAAGGAATATGGTTACCTGAATGCGCGTATTACGAAGGGGTGGAACGATTACTCGCCGATGCAGGCTTGCGCTATTTTCTCACCGATGGTCACGGGATCTTGTATGCCCGTCCCCGTCCCCGATTTGGCACTTATGCTCCGATTTATACGGAGACAGGGGTAGCCGCATTTGGTCGGGATCACGAGTCCTCCCAGCAGGTGTGGTCTTCGGAAGTGGGGTATCCGGGTTCACCCGAATATCGGGAATTTTACAAGGATTTAGGCTGGGAAGCTGAATACGAGTACATTAAGCCCTATATTATGCCCAATGGGCAGCGCAAAAATACGGGAATTAAATATCACCGGATTACAGGTCGCGGATTAGGATTAGGGGATAAAGCGTTGTATGACCCCTATTGGGCGCGAGAAAAAGCGGCTGAAAATGCGTCTAACTTTATGTTTAACCGGGAACAGCAGGTGGGTCATCTGGCGGGAATAATGCAGCGTCCGCCGATTATTGTTTCCCCCTATGATGCGGAACTCTTTGGTCATTGGTGGTACGAGGGACCTTGGTTTATCGATTATCTGTTCCGCAAGTCTTGGTATGACCAGGGTACTTACGACATGACCCACTTGGCTGATTATTTGCAGGATAATCCCTCTCAGCAAGTTTGTAAGCCCTCTCAGTCAAGCTGGGGGTATAAGGGATTCCATGAATATTGGCTCAATGAAACCAATGCTTGGATTTATCCTCACCTGCACAAAGCAGCAGAACGGATGATTGAGTTAGGGCGTCGCGAACCCGCTGATGAACTGGAATGGAAAGCCCTCAACCAAGCGGCGCGAGAGGTACTCCTGGCGCAGTCATCGGACTGGGCGTTTATTATGCGGACGGGAACCATGGTACCCTATGCTGTGCGGCGGACGCGATCGCACTTGATGCGGTTTAATAAGCTCTACGAGGATATCAAGATTGGTAAAATCGACAGCGGCTGGTTGGAAAAAGTCGAGGAAATCGACAACATTTTCCCCAAAATTAACTATCGGGTTTATCGTTCGTTGTAAAGATTGAGGACAAGGAGACGAAGTGAGGGGGGAGTTGTAAGTGAATTCAAAACTCTCTCCCTGGATCAGGGCGGGTTGAGTCACATCTGTTGTGAAGTCAAAAAAGATAGTCGTGAAAAGGGCCCCTACACCCAACTCAACACTTCCCCCGCCCCTCTGCATCCCCTGGGCACTCGGATTAACGATGACCCAGATTCGGGTTTGGCTCCGCTTCAGCGATCTGACAACGCTCACAGAGTCCGAAAAACTCCAGAGTATGGTAGTAAATTTGAAATTGGTGGTTATCTTGTAACTGGGTCTCTAAATTGTGGACAGGACATTCCTCAATGGGAATCGATTGCCCGCAGTTGAGACAGGTGAGATGGTGTTGATCCTGCAATAAACTGTAGAGGGATTCGCCAGTGGCTAGAGTCCGCATTTGTACCACTCCTTCGAGTTTCAATGCATCGAGAGAGCGGTAAACTGTGGCTAGACCCATCCCTTGCTCCCGATTGCGTAACTCGATATAAATATCTTGGGCAGAGACAGCACGATTTAAGGTTTTGAGCAAATTTAAAATTCGCTCTTGAGAACGGGTGCGTTGGGCTTTCATAGATTTACGGGTTAATCGAGGGAAAATGACGTGGACTATTAAGAATTAGTCGTTCAAACTTAAAGAAGGTAATCTGAACAATTGGGGGATGCTCGTGAATCGTCAGTATCAGGCTCGAATTTATGTTACACTGCGACCTTCTGTATTAGATCCGGCTGGTGTGGCAGTTGAGTCCGGGATTGGGCAACTTGGCATCGCAAATGTTAAACAGGTACGCATCGGCAAGTATATTGAGTTAATGCTGACGGCGGCTAATGAAAATCAAGCTAAGGAGCAACTTGATCGCATCTGTGATCAACTCTTGGCGAATCCGGTGATTGAAAATTATCGATTTGATTTGGATGAAGTACAGGTACAGGTAGGGGCATCAACATGAAATTTGGAATTGTAGTTTTTCCTGGCTCAAACTGCGATCGCGATGTTGCTTATGTAACCCAGGATTTGCTAAACTGTCCTACCCGGATGGTTTGGCATGAAGAAACGGATATTTCTGACTTAGATGTCGTTGTGTTACCCGGTGGCTTTAGTTATGGCGACTATCTACGTTGCGGTGCGATCGCTCAGTTTTCGCCAATTATGCCCCATGTTATTACCCACGCTAACCAGGGGAAGTTTGTTCTGGGTATCTGCAACGGCTTTCAAGTCTTAACCGAAACGGGGTTATTGCCCGGAGCATTAGTCCGGAATCGAGATCTCCATTTTATTTGCGATCGCGTCCCCCTGAAAATAGAACGCACGGATCTGCCCTGGACTTGCGCCTATTCCACAGGTGAAATTATCACACTGCCCGTTGCTCACGGCGAAGGACGTTACTATGCCGACACAGACACCCTGAAAGCCCTTGAAGATGGGAATCAGATTGTATTTCGTTACGCCAGTTCCCTGGGTGAAATCGACGAAACCAGCAACCCTAACGGTTCCGTGAACAACATTGCCGGAATTTGCGATCGCACGGGTAAAATATTGGGGATGATGCCTCATCCAGAACGCGCATCTGACCCCTTGTTAGGCAGTACTGATGGCATCAAATTATTCCAAGGATTATTAGCTCTGTTGAGTGAACAGCAGCGACTTCAACCCGTCTAGTCAACTTTCTTTATGCTCTGTTAAACCGTAAATTTAATTCAACACTCCTAAGAAAGCCAGTGAACTCAGACAATGCCAACACCGGCTTGCCAATAAAACCAATCCGCTACCGAGATTGGTTAATTAGCACGAAGATGATTGACAGACGGTTATGGTTACGTTGGCAACACCCTCATGAAAATTTTGCTCGCTATAGCTATCCAGTCACGGAGCGAGGCTTGACAGATTCCCTTCGTTATGCTAGGCATCTCATAGATTTAATTATCGAGCTAGAAGAGGCAGAATCAAAAGCCGCTTCATCACGAGAATAAATACACTTGCGTAGATGCAGGGGAGCAGGGAAGTTGGCGACAGAAGGGGCACGACATGTCGTGCCCCTTCTGAATAGAAGGTAAGCACACAAGAGGCAATTATTCTCCATAAATCGTCACCAGAATTTTACGGCGACGGGGTTAACTAACAGTCCGTAAATATCTAGACAATTAGTGACATAACTAGACATTTTCTATGATATAGTCAGGCAATGTCTAGTTTAACCCCCCAAGAAAGAAGCAGCTACTCGACTTTGTGTGACGGTCTTGCACTTTGC
>NZ_JAVJRX010000156.1:0-9324 GCF_040219735.1 Coleofasciculus sp. G1-WW12-02
TAGTCGAGATTAGAGGACTCGTTGCCGTGGGACACACGGTGGTTAAGCTTTCTGAGGGTAAAGGTTCCGTCCACCGAAGACGTTAAACTCTGCCTCCCTGTGACGGAAGAATCCCCCGCGTTTTAACCGGGGGAGTGTCAATTGCAATAACCGGATGGATTAGATTCATTTTCAGCATCAAAAAAGATACTTTGCATCAATTAATACAAAAAAAGCTGATAGCGCCGATAAGGTTAACTTGAGATTAACCAAGAAAGGATAAAACCTCTGGAAGAAACAATTTCAGGGACAGTTTTCCTGTTGACTAATCTCACCAAAAACTCTATCTGGTGTGAGAGACGAACGTGAATCAAGCTAAAGTTGCTAGGATTGCCTTACTTAATGTGCCGACAATTTTAGGGATAACAATTGGGCTATCTACCGCCGCGATCGCAGGTGAACCGACAAAATCAGTCCAAAGTATCACGGATCAGAATACCCAACAGCCGAGTCTAATTGCCCAAATGCTCCTGAATCTGGAGATTTCGGTTCCCGATGCGGCGCTGGAGACAGAGGAGGCATTAAACCCATCCGCAATACCGGATACCCCTATACCTTCCCTAGGATTGGACGCTATGGAAAATCAGGGGATGGGACAATTAACCAACGTATCCCAACTGCGAGATGTCTCTCCCGGAGACTGGGCGTATGAAGCGTTGCGATCGCTAGTTGAACGGTATGGCTGTATTGCCGGATATCCAGATGGCACGTTTCGCGGTAATCGGGCGATGACACGCTATGAATTTGCGGCTGGATTAAATGCTTGTTTACAGCAAATTGAACGTTTAATTGGCAACGTTCCCGATAATGGGGATGATTTGCCCACGCTACGGCGTTTAATTGAAGAATTTGAAGCAGAACTTGCCACCCTAGGAGCGCGGGTTGATAATTTAGAAGGTCGAGTGGCATTTTTAGAAGACCATCAATTTTCCACAACCACAAAACTGTCGGGGGAAGTTATCTTGGGTTTGGCGGATGCGTTTGGAGATGAGGTTGGTGACGATGTAAATACCGTTTTCCACGATCGCGTGCGCCTCAACTTCCTAACTAGCTTCACCGGGAAGGATATGCTGCAAACTCGTCTGCAAGCGGGTAATCCAACCCCATTACTGGCAAGAGGCGGTGTAACTTATGATGATGGATCAGGTGGTAGTCAAGAAGGGCGCTTTACCTACGATGGTCCGGCTGGCAATGATGTCGTGATCGACATCCTGCGCTACCGCTTTCCCCTAGGAGACAAAGCCACCGTACAAATCGTGGCAAATAATGGCTTACACCACTATTACTCAGATACTGTGAACCCTTACTTAGAAGGATTTGCTGGGGGGTCTAATGCCATTTCCCGCTTCGCTGAACGGAACCCCATTTATCGGATTGGTCCGTTTGGTGCAGGGGCTGCGATCGCGCTAAAACCGAGTGATAATCTCAGAGTAGATTTGGGCTACATTTCCAATACCGCCAGTAATCCTGGAGAGGATAATGGGTTGTTCAACGGGAATTATTCCGGAATTGCCCAAATTGTTTATGGCAGTCGGTTTAAAATTGGATTAACCTACGTCCACGCTTATGATGATGGTGGAGATGACGCTAGACGCTTTCTATTAGGTGGAACAGGTACAGCCTTTGCTAATCTCAATCCGGCTCAATTGGCAACTATAACCAATTTGTCAGCCGAAACCAATTTGTCAGCCGATATTCTCAGCACTCCTGTTGTCAGCAACTCCTATGGACTAGAAGCCTCGCTCAGATTTAGTCCTAAATTTTTGGTGAATGGTTGGGTTGGTAAAACCGACGCCCGTTTAATTGGATTAGGTGATGCAGATATTTGGAATTTTGCCTTAGGTTTAGTGTTTCCTGACTTAGGAAAAGAAGGAAACTTAGGCGCTATTGTTGCGGGTGCAGAACCGACACTGAGAGGATTAGATGTTCCCGGTGGAACCAAGGACTTTAATCGAGATTTTGCGTATCACATCGAAGGCTTCTACAAATATCAAGTGAGCGATAATATCTCAATTACACCGAGTATCATCTGGTTAACCGCTCCCAACCAAAATTCAGATAACAGCGATGCTGTTATTGGCACGGTAAGAACCACATTCACGTTTTAAAAAAGAGTGCCGACCTCTTAAAGAAGACAGGAGCTAAATGTAGGGTGGGCATTGCCCACCTACAGTGCCTTGATATGCATACAGTGTAGCGATTTGTCAAAGGGGAACTTCAGCATAAAGTTGCATTGGCGAAGGAAATGCTAATCCAATCAATAATCAACTTAAGTATTGACATAAAGACGTTTGTGTGAAGTAAGCTGATTATTTAAAATTACAGTCACCGTAGTGCCTTGATTAAGTATGCTGTCTATCTGAATCTGACCGTGGTGATTGTCTACAATGGCTTTAGCGATCGCTAACCCTAATCCGGAACCCGCCGTATCATGGGTTCTGGCGGGATCGATGCGGTAGAAGCGATCAAAAATAAGGGGTAAGGCGGTTTCGGGAATTCCCATACCATTGTCGCGAACTTGGACTTGAATCCAGGAGGAAATTTGTCGTCCACCTTTGTGGGGACGATTGACTAATTCTAGTTTCACCTGCACCCATCCTTCCTCGTCTTTGTCCGTTTTGGCTGGAGTATATTGCACCGCATTACTGACGAGATTGGTAAATAAACGCGCTAACTGATTCCAGTCGCCCAAAATGGTAAATGCCTCGTCATCAGGCGATTGTAGCGGTTGCAGAGTAGTGATGCGATCGCGTGCCTCTGAGTCAGAGGTGGAATCAACAAATGATTCAGCATTCACATCATCGTAGTTTAAATCAAAATCAGGGGTTTCGGGCAAATGAAGCGAGAGAAAAATACCTTTTTGATCGGCAATTAACTGTTGTTCTTCAATCACTTCCATCAGCAACGCATCCAAGGGGACAGGTTGCCATTCAGGTTGTACCATACCACTATCAACCCGCGCCAAAAATAGCAAATCATTCACTAACCTTCCCAAACGCTGAGTTAATCGTTCCACCACCTTGAGTTGGTGACGTTGCCATTGCGGTTCCATATCTGGATCAGCTAGCGCCACTTGCACATTGGCTTGAATCGTGGCGATGGGATTTCTTAACTCGTGGGAGGCATCAGCGGTAAACTGTTTTAACCGTTGGTAGGATTCGCGCACGGGTTTCATGGCGAGTTCTGAGAGTAACCAACCAATCGCGGCGGTGGAAAGAATCATTAGGCTTGTTCCCACCGTTAAATCAACGATTAACTGGCGAATCGGTTTGGTGACTTCAAACCAGGGATGACTCACCCGTAAATACCCTAAAACATACCGTCCAAGTTCGACTCGCTTGGTAAACTGACGCAGCAGGTGATCCGGGGATAGATGGACAGTTTCCGCTGTTTGTCGGGGATGCAGGGGAACATCTAGGGGTTCTGATAGAGTTGACCACAGCAACTGACCCGTGGGACTAAACAATTCTAAGTCAATGTGGTCATCTTCCACCGCTTGGGTATTGTCGCGAAAACTGGCTTCTACGTTAATCTGATAAGGAGTAACCGTTCCCGCGATTGGCTCAATTACCAGGGAGCGATCGACAACTTCCACCACATGCTTTAAGGTATCGTCCACTCGTTCAATTAAAGTGCTGCGGACGTACAAGTAAACTCCTGTCGCGAATAGTAATAGTAAGACGGCAGTAACCGTTGTATACCAAAGTGCCAGACGGCGGCGAGTGGCTTGAAACATTTTATTTTATTCAAGGCAGTAGGACACATCAAGTAGATTAGGCGTTCCGGCGGAGGAGTCTCTACCATAGTTCGTTTTTCTACATCCAGTCGTCTTTAGACGACTTTAACTGTTAGCCAAGGGTTTAAACCCTTGGCGGTTG
Organism: Coleofasciculus sp. G1-WW12-02; assembly: GCF_040219735.1. Classification (NCBI taxonomy): domain Bacteria; kingdom Bacillati; phylum Cyanobacteriota; class Cyanophyceae; order Coleofasciculales; family Coleofasciculaceae; genus Coleofasciculus; species Coleofasciculus sp. G1-WW12-02. The sequence continues at coordinate 3,918 of NZ_JAVJRX010000156.1, forward strand.
GCGAGACTCGTGCTGATGGTAGGGACACGACATGTTCCCTACAGATGGTGGTTTAACGGTAAGTCCTACATTTATTCTCTTAATACCAAATGTCGCTGCGCGTCAAAAGAAATCTTTCCTTGCTGCTGTAACTGACTGAAGAGGCGAGTAATCGTGACTCGAGTCGTGCAACAGGCGTTAGCAAAATCCTGATGCGTCAGGCGAATAGTTAAACGAGTCCCCTCTTTTGTTGGTTGACCAAATTCCTCTTTTAACCACGATAGGAAACAGTGCAAACGGTCTGTTATTTGTCGCTTACCAGCAATTGCCAATAGAAATTCCGTCTGTTGCAGGCGCTGATTAATATGAGGTAAAAGACTATTGGATAGCTCAGAAGAGGCGGAGATTTCGGTTAGGGAAATACCAACTAATTCTGCTGTTTCTGAGAGAACAGTGGCTTGGCAAATCGGTAGAGACGTCATCCTAGAACCGAAGCAGATGGATTTTCCTGCCAACCCCAATATTATTTCATCACCACTTTCGCTAAAAGTACTCAATTTCAGAACCCCCTGGCAAACTAGCCAAATGATCTGGGGTTGGAGAGAAACTGTCTCGCCTTTATGATAAACATGCCGGGGGCGATCCTGGTAGAGGTTGATATGATTGCGATTTAACTCCCTCAGCGCCTGCTGGCGATCGCTGATATCCTGTACTATCCAGTGCAAACGGATTGGCTGATTCTCTAAGTTGCAGTCGGGGGTTACAGTCAAAGCCGCCTCCAAGGGCTCACCTTGACGTGGCTGAATCTGAGCAATCCATTCTTGTTTGACGTTACGCTGCTGAATCTCGATGAGTTTAGCCGGAAACTTGCGGCGATCGGATTTAATCAAGAAGATGTCTAGAGGTTTGCCGACTAAAAACCGCTTTGATATATTCAGCATCTTGGCAGCAGCTCGATTGGCTTGTGTAATTTTTCCATTCGTATCCGTTTCTAGGCAAGCACTAGGTAAAAACTCGACTAGATCTTGGTAACGCTGGCGTTCGGCTGCTAATTTTATTTGCATCGCAGCCGATTCCTCCGCCTGTACTAGAAGTTCCTCCATCGCCACTTGCAGTTCTTCTGAAGCTATGCCGAGTTCTTTAAAGGCTGATGGTAGCAGACTAGATTTGCAGTTTGAAGTATCTATATGCTGGTAAAGCCGATCTAAGCGCCCTTGTAATGCCTCTAGCTGCTGAACAAACCGCTTCAAGTCAATGTTCAACGTCCCAACACCCCTTTTTCTCTGTAAACAATCCCCCATAGATAGATTTTTAGGTATTTTATTTAGTGTTTGGTAAGGATTAATTGATTTGGCTCTCCAAATGCGTTTGTATTCAGCGTAACAAAGCAACTTAATATAAGTCCCCTTCTTTAGACAGACGTGGAGTATGGCGGAAATTGATATGCTGCTAGATGTCAGTAAAGCTAAGGGTTTCAGCGCCCTCCCAACAGACAAGACATAAGGATAGAATTCTACGCTTATCCCAGATCAATCCCTCTCTGGCTAGGACTGGCAACTTCCCTACTCGCTCATTGTTACTCAGACTTCATTTATATAGAGATATGAATTCACAAACCACTTCCCATCAAACCGCTTCCGCCGCTAAACCTAGCCAAAGTACATCCGATCGCCAAAGTTTATGCTGTTATACTAATACCACCAGCCATATTCAAGTTATCCGACTCGTGAGTAAATCCCATACTAATTGGCAGCGGGTTGTTTTTCCGGGTGAGCGTTTCCTGTTTGAAACTGACTCCGAATCTAACTTAGAGATTTTGGTAAGTGAAGGAGTTTCTTCTTTGGTTAATTGCCAAAAATTACTAGTAAAATTGTCAGCCTAATAAACTGATTATTTCGATGCCAATGTTGCTGTTTGATTGGCGCAGTCAACACTATCTCTAAAAAAGGGGCTCACCACCATGTCGGAGAAAATTATTAATTTAACCTGTCTGCTTATCATTGAAGAAGCTAAAGATATCTTGACAAATTATCCAGCGACTCATCAAGCTGCTTTTGAACAGCCATCCTTACGTAACCAGCTCATTAACCAAGTATTAAGTCAAATTCCGGAACAATCTTATACTATCCTGAATGAATCCGAACAACTCCCCAAAAACCCTCGACGTTTTTACTCCTGCATAGAAGATCGAATGATGGTCGAAAAACTCATTCATCAGAATATTATTACTCTACTTCAAGAACAGAATGAAATGTTACATTCCTTGCCTCAACAAGATGATAGCTGTTCTGCTACTACACCGATGAATGCCAACAAAAAACTCTATCGTTGGTTCGGCTATTAGGGTTTTGAAACAGGGACAAAACATTAATTAGCACGATCCGGGTAAAAGGGTAAGGTTTTGTCCCAATAACTATGGGTATGACAGACAAACGATCTAGGCGGATATGATATGAGACTTCGGATGATACAATAGTCACCAACGCCAAGTCATGTCGGTTTTGGCTGAGTCAATCCAGGAGTCCCCCTTCACCTGATGTCAAGACAAGCTGCAAACCCGGCTAATCTATTCAATCGAATTCCCGGACGCGCTTATCTGTTGATTGCGATTGTGATTTTCGCGTCAGCCAATGCGGTAATCCGGATGTTAACAAATTTGGGAGGTCAAAATTTAATTGATGGGAGAAATCCCATCTCTTTTTGTAATGTTCTGTTTGCGGGAAATCTTTGTGCTTTAATCGCCCTAATCTTAATCTACGGCAAACAGTGGAATGTTGAGTCGCTAAAACGTCTCTCGTGGACAGATTGGCTGGGATTGACAGGGGTGGCAATATTGTCTGGAGCATTAGCCCCAGCATTAATTTTTATGGCGCTGGATTTGACAATGGTCAATAATGTGGTACTAATTGGGCGAATTGAACCGCCCCTGATTCTGGCGTTATCTATACTATTGCTGGGAGAACGGGTAAATAAGTGGGTGGTAGCGGGTGCGGTGGTTTCGTTCATTGGCGTTTCTCTGACTGTATTACTTCAGACTCCCGCTACTGAGATGGTGAATATGGGGGGATTCCAGATTGGCAAAGGGGAATTATTTGCCGCAGGCGGTGCCGTGGCTTTAGCCTTGTCCACGATAATTAGTAAGGTGAAGCTACGCCAGATTCCGTTGGCTATTTTCAGTATCTATCGCATGGCAATGGCAACTTTAGTGTTCTTTGTCGTTGTCTTGATGCTGTTTGAACCCAGTCATTTCATCGATGTGTTTTCGCCCTTTCTGTGGCGGTGGATGTTGATTTACGGCATGGTGATTGTCGTTGGAGGTCAACTGTGTTGGTTTATGGGGTTAAAGACAACGGGTGCAGGGGATGTTTCCTTAGCCAGTTCGTTTAGCCCCATTGCCGGAATTTTAGCGGCTTATTTTATTCTGGGGGAAGTGCCAACGATGGCGCAATATATCGGTGGGGCGGTGATTATTGGTGGTATTGTTCTTAATCAGATTGGCATGTTTGGCAAAATGGCTGAAACAGTTACTCCGCCGCCTGGGAATTCAGATAAGGAAGCGGATATGGAGGTGGGCTTTAAAGGGGTGTGATATCATGTCCGCCTAAATAGTTGTGATTTACTTTCCTTCTGCTCTTTGATAGTCCTGTTAACTTAAACTATAGGAATAATTAGAAATTTAAATACTTCCCTGGGAAATGCTCTCTGCAGCAGTCTCTGCCGGTATTACAGAGCTGGGAATGCTATCTATAAAAATTTGTCAAGTCGTAATACCTAGACTAAATCCCGATTGACGTAGATTTGACGTTTAAGTTTTATTACAATTAGAATGATTACTTCAAGCAATTGTTCGCTCATTGCTTCCCTACTTAGCCCATGATGTTCATTACAAACCGACCTTCAACGTCAACCCTTGAAATCACGCCAGCCGTAAACCAGGCTGTTAAAGACTTCCAGCACCTGTCTGTTGATGATCAGTTGGGGCTGCTATGGGGAATGTATCAAAACCTCGGCTGTTCTCTGGCGCCAACACCTGCAGGTGCAGCACGGTTATTTTTGACCCAAGGGTTGCTGCATCAGATCAAGCAAATGCCTTCTAATCAGCAGTTAGCGGCGATGCACGGCTTATTAAGGGAGACAGATACCCCCATCAGTCGCCAGTACGGACTGTTCACCCTTAAAACCAAACTGGCGTTTTGGACTCAGCTATTTGATTGGATGTCCACAGGTGAGGTGAGTCCGGTGGCAATCACTTATCCGCTTTCATCCTCAGCAACACTCCTATTGAGAGCGATGGCATCATTGGAACTGAATGAACAAATTTCCCTATTCCACTGGATTGTTGACCAGATGGGTGTTGCACCTTTAGCCGCTTAGGAATTTGGCACTTAGGTACAAGGTCGATTTATTTTGATTTTGTTAAACTTCAACTTCTAAAAGCCCAACCGTGATAGCGGCAAAGGCAAAGGCTACACCCAGAGGCATAGGCGACTGGAAATAAACGGTCAAAACAGCGGCAACGAGGGTCACCAGAATTGCCCCAATTGACCATAGTTTCTCTTCGCCACTCCAGCCTTTTTCCGCTTTAATCCATTTCAATGCGTCAGTTGGAAGCGGTTCTGGAATCACAGCGCCCGGAGGGAATGCCCAATAGTTATCGCGTTCAATATATAAGTCAGTCCAGCCATTCTCGTAGCACCATTCGTTTAGCCAAGATTCAGAGTAATGTTTCATCGGATTTCGTTAAAATATGTTAAATTAACATGTCTTACAACCTCAATAAGAATAACAAATCTTTTTCGAGACTAAAAGAGGAATAAATACCTATTTCTATTGGTTTAGGAAATAGGGAATAGGGAATAGGGAATAGGCGAAAAATTACCCCAGCTAAAAAGGGGACTACAAAAGCGGATTTGGGATAAAACTCTAAGGCAAAATGGTTTGTAAACCCTGAACAAAGCGTTCAATACCCTCGGTAACTGTTTCTTTTCGTAGCGCTCCATAAGCAATTCGTAGATAGCAACCATCTTCCATACCAAAGGTTGTACCGGGTAAGACGGCGACGCGATGATCGCGAATCAAGCGTTCGACTAACTCGATAGCATTTATATGGGTGTTAACCTGAAGCCAAAAATAAAACGCGCCATTAGCTGGGGCGATCGCACATAATCCATCTAATCGCTGCAACGCCTCTAATACCAACTGTCGCACTGTTGCGATCGCGTGAATGTGGGGTTGAGTATAATTGACTCCAATCTTTGACACTCCTCAGCCTAAAGGCGTGAGGATTCTTCTTTCATCGAGCACTCTTACTATGAAATAGTCGCCTATTTCATACCAGAGGAGCATCTCTGGAAGAAGCGTTTTGCTCCATTACAGAAGCTAGTTTCGATATGCCCTATCGTACTATTGAAAACAAGAAAGAATGTGT
>NZ_JAVJRX010000157.1:0-92539 GCF_040219735.1 Coleofasciculus sp. G1-WW12-02
GCTGGAGGGACACCATTTGCCATTGATATAGTTCGGTAACAGATTTTTTAGATGCACCGTCGGTTCTCCAGAAAGGGGGAGCAGTTATCAGTGAGCAGTTATCAGTTATCAGTGAGCAGTTATCAGTTATCAGTTATCAGTTATCAGTTATCCTGACTTTTCACGTTATGTGGCGCAACTAAGCGTCTTAAGTGTGTAGGGGCGGGTTTCACGACTATCTTTTTGGTTGCACAAGGGATGTGACTAAACCCGCCCCGACTCAGGTTTCTAGACTTCCCGTGAAAAGTTAGCTAATTGTATGGGTTTTCTGGGGATAATCCATCAAATTAGGTGTGTCACGCCACTACTGTAATTTCGCGATCGCGCCTTTTTCTACTAACAGTTTCCCCGTCACTAAATCCTTAACTGTTGCTACCAAAACCCGCCGTTCATCTACCTCAAACTGAACTGAAATCCGGTCAACTCCTACTTGTCCCGGTGGCTCTAAATGTGCCACACAAACCTGTTCGCGATCGCTATCCAAAGAACGATAGGCGGCTTGCTTAGATAACTGACTACTGGTCATCCGTCCTAACTTATCATAAGTTACCTCGGCTTGTGCCATTTCTGCGACTTCGCCGATATCTAAGCGAATTTCCCGTTGTCCTTCAATGGCGACTTGTAAGGTTAACGGTTCCCCACGTTCACAGGGATATTGCATCCCTTTTTCAAATAATGTGAAATAAGAATAAGTTTTAGCATAAGGTTCCCATAAGCGAATGGCGTAACTGTGGCGCAAATAATCATCCACACTCGCCACTTGATTTAACGCTAACGCCCCGTATGCCACTGCTTCAAAGGGCTTATCTAATTTAACCTTAGTCTTGCCAAAATATGACCGGATCAACTGCTGTACGGCGGGAATTAAACAACTGCCCCCAACTAATAACACCTGTTCAATATCACCCTTACTAATTCCTTTTTCCAGGGCAATTGTCAATACTTCATCCAACGCCTCCCGCAATTGTTCTAAAAATTGGCGATTTTCCAGAATCTCTTCTAATTTATCCTGATTTAGTTGCAAGTTGTATGAATTAAATGTCTCCTCATCTAACCAACTTTCCTTCGCTTCTTGAGTACTAGACAAGCGAATCTTTAACCGTTCAGCTAACTCTAATAAATTCTGCCACCCCACCTCACCAATTGCTTCCCTTGACCATCCTTGCTGATGCAGATAGTCTTCGACAATCCAACTGTCCACATCTTCACCACCGATGTATGCATCAGATTTCGCCAACACTTCTGCCCGTAATACCGTTTCGCGATCGCGCTTGGCTGCATCCAATTGTGGTGCAGTACGGACTAAACTTAAATCCAGAGTTCCACCACCAAAATCCACCACCAATACCAAGGAACTGGGACGTTGTACCGCATAGCCTAACGCCGCTGCTGTGGATTCATCCACCAGTTTGATTTGATCCACATCCAGGCGGCGTGCCACCTCGCGAAACCAATCTAAATAGCGATCATAAGCGCCCACGGGTACAGTTAAAATAAGCTGAGAGGGTTGAATTTTTTGAGCCTTTAATTGCTGCCAGATAGTTTTAATAAATTGTTCTGAAACCGATTCAGCCGTGTAATATTCACCATTAATGAGACGCGGAGGCGGTTGGAAGTCCGCCGCTAAATCTCGTTTAAATCCTTTAAAAAAGCGAGCGGGTTGAGATTGTCCTAAGCGCTGGGAACGAACTTGTTCTCCCAGAAGTATTTGGTTATTGTCTTTGATAAAAACTAGGGTGGGAATGACTGGGATATCTGGCTCATTTGAGTTCGTTTTAAACAGGCGAGAGAGTGAACCCAGCCTGAGAGTTTTGGGACTGTTGGTATCGGGTTCGAGTATACTGACGACTGTGTTGCTCGTACCGAAGTCAATTGCAACTGTATTGGTCATTTGTCATTTGTTGATTGCTCATTGTTGATTGTTCTTGGTTCATTGGTAATTCTCTTCCCTGCTCCCCTCGAAGGGCGGGTTTAGTTACATCTGGGTGAGCGAAGAAAGGATAGTAGTGAAACCCGCCCCTACACCCTTCAAAACTCACTAATGTGACAGTCCCCTAGGTAGGGTACGACTGACTTTAGCCGGACAAAGTATTCGATTATGATCTCGATAGCCGACGAATCGAATATAAACGAGTTCTCCTTCTGTGATATCTTCAACATCAGGTTGGTGCAGTTGGGAATTAAAGGGAACCTGTTCCCAAGGTTGACCAATGGGTTCATAGCCCCAACTCTGGATTAGATTTTCTAATGGAGTAAAGAGTGCGACTAAATTTTTAGCCGGTAAATCTGGGCGGGCTTCGATCATCCGGCAAGCGGTGGGATAATTGGTCAGTAGGGGGCGTAGTTGTTCAAAGGTGGTATCTTGGATATCTGTGGATAGTTGCTGCGATCGCGCTTCGAGTTCATCCCGTAGCCGCTTACATTGTGCCTCTAATTCCTTGATTTGACTGGAGTCAGCAACTGAGACTGAAGCAGAATGGTTTTCGGGTCTTTTTTTTGGCCCAAAGCGACTAATGAGTAAAGTGGTGAAGACAAACCACAACAGTAAACCTAGCCCCAAGAGGTTAGGATCATGAGCCATCTTACCTCTCCTTTTACTGTTGATGTAAAGTCGTAGTTTGATCCGTGGTTAGGGTTTCGTCACCTTCATAATATTCTGGTAGCAATTCTTGAGTTGCGACCTCTCCGAGATCCGCTTCAATCCCTTTGGTGGTTTCGGTGCAACTTGATCCAGTGACGCCGATGACGGTTTCAGTGATTTTGCCATCTTTGCCAATGCGATATTCGATCTTTTGATACTCTGCCATAATTCCTTTCCGAACCCAACAATCAACTACAGTTCACACCTCCCCTATTTTACAGTACACAGCACAGTAAGATATCGATTGGATTAGATTTTCTCTAACTCCTGTTCACTCTGGGTCATAACTGACTCTCGCTAAAACTTTTTTGATTCCTTCACAGAAAATTTGAAAGCTACGCGATTTATTGTCGGTAAGGGACAAGTATTTGGCAATCTCCTTAGAGTGAGTGCCGGGATAATACGCTGATTTTGCTGGTAATAATTTCCTGAGTTCTTCTTTGGCATAGTTGAGTTGATCCGGATCTCTAAATTTCTTTTGGTTTTGTTTTTGGCTGAGGCTATGAGGTTTAAGGTTGTAGGCTTTTTCGACAGCAACTAAATCTCCGAGAAACCAAGATTCTAGTTCATGGCAGACAATGCGAATCATTACGTCAGATTTCCCAGCCGTTTGGCAAATTTGTTTTAATTCTGTCTTGAGTTCTTTGCAGTCGTGGGAGTCTTGGTCATGGACAATGACAAACTCTGTGGAGGGGCTGAATTTAAAGGCATTGATTTTAATGGGGATAGATTTAGCCAGATCCTGTTTACCTTGGTGAGTAATACACTTATAGGTAATATGTTCAGGAATTATATCGGGTAATATCTTCTCTAAAACTATCCTCATGGAGAGTTCTTCTAATAAAAAAATAATGTTGTAGCTCATTATGGTGCAACTCCTTCAAACCAACCTTGATTCCATAAATAGCCAGGTAAGTCTCCAGCTTCAACTAAAGCTTTGAGCGTTGGGTTATTGGTAGCTTTGTATATTTTGGTGATGCCTTGTTCTTTGATCAGCCAAAAAATACTGTCTAGCGGAACGGCGTTCAGGAAGTCGGGGGAATGGGTAGAAATAAAAACCTGACCACCGCGATCGCTATAGCTAGCAAATTCTTCGGCGAGTTCTTGAAGTAGGGTAGGGTAAAGTTGGTTTTCGGGTTCTTCGACACAAAGTAAAGGGTGAGGTTTGGGGTCAAAAAGTAAAATTAGATAGGCAAACATTTTCATGGTGCCGTCGGAAACGTAGCGATCAATAAATGGATCTTTGAAAGCTTGGTCTTGAAAGCGCAGGATTAATCTACCATCTGCGGTATTTTTGGCTTCGACTTGGGAAATACCCGGAACCCGATCGCGCATTTTTTCTAAAATTTGCTGAAATATTTCGGGATAGTCTTGATAAATATATTGGGCAACTATTGCTAGATTGTCTCCGGTGGGGGAGAGGTGTTCGGCGTAGAGAGCATCTTTACTCCCTCTCGCATCGCTGATATGAAAGTCGGATATATGCCAATTTTCGATTAGGGAACGGAAGGCACTGGCGGCTTTAAAGCGTTGGAATTGCCCTAAGCCTTTGATGGCTAGAATGTCTTGGGATTCTAATTGTTGTTCTTCTCGGTCTAGCTCTGCTTCAGTTTGTTCAAAGTTCTCTTCATTGGTAATGGCATAGCCTTTGCCTTTTTGGAAGTCTAGGAAGTGATAAGGAGAGCCGTATTCGCCACGTTTGTAGCGTAATATTTCTCGCTTGATTACAGGGCGTTTTTTTTCTTGCCCAACAATTAGCACATAAGTGACGAGGCGTTCTGTTTCCAGAATCTTCATGCGAAATTTTAATTCGATTTCGATGTCTTCTTGTTCTTTGCCTCTGGTGATAACTTCATTAAATCCACCTCGAACTTGGAGGGCTTGACGAATGTTATTTTTAAGGGCATCTCGAAGAAAACCAAAAATATCAAATAAAGTAGATTTACCTGTGCCATTTGCTCCAACAATGACACAAAATCCTGGAATATTTTTGATTTCTATGGACTCAAAAAGACGGTAGTTTTTGATTTTGATGGAAACAATTTTCATGATGTTATCCTAATAAACCAGCGCCGAGCAACCAGGGTTGTTACAAGTCATCGACTCAACCTTTAGTTACCGTAGGGTGGGCAAGAGCAACCAAGGATAATATAAACCCTTGCAGGTTTATAATTCTTGCCCACCCTACATAAAATCTATAGATATCTACACCCCATACCCCATAACCCATACTCAGGGCAAGGGTGGAGTATTGGCACGATACCAGGCATCAAGTGCTAGTTGATGCACCTCCCGCCAGGATAAATTATAGTCTCGTGCGATCGCGGCACAGTCTTCATATTCCGGTTGGACGTTGGCGATGGCGTTTTGTACTCCTGAAGCGCGACTGGCAACTTTTACCCGCACCGTGCCATACTTGGTCTCAACTCGCTGAATTTCCCGTTGCAGAATTGTGCGTTGCTGGGTAAAGTGGCGAATACCAAGGGTTGTCGTTTCTCTAAATAAAATATCTTCACAAACGGTTAATTTTTCCGGTGGGCAAATCACGGTGAGTAATACCCCAGGACGAGATTTTTTCATGCCAATGGCTTGGGTAAATACATCCAACGCCCCAGCATTAAATAGCACCTCGAAGACATACCCAATCACTTGGGGATTTAAGTCATCAATTTGGGTTTCTATCACACAAACTGTTTCTTGGCAAGGGTAATCACTGATAAAATTAGCGCCGTCTTGTCCTCGAAACTGAATCCCCAACTCTGAAGCTTCTCCAATCCAAAGTCGCAGGATATTCGGAATCGCCAATTCACTGGTTCCTGCACCATGACCAATCTTGTGCAGAATCATCGCTGGAGGGAGTCCAAATTGGGTGGCAAGGGTAACCGCAATAGCTGCACCAGTGGGCGTGACTAATTCGCGATCGATGCCGTTACTATAAATAGGGACTTGCCGAGATTCCCACAATTTTAAAACAGCAGGAACAGGAACAGGCAATCGACCATGGGCGGCTTGTACTGTACCACCTCCTGTGGGTAAGGGAGAACAGTAGAGTCGGTCAATACCCAACCAATCCAACCCCAAACACGTACCGACAATATCCACTAAGGCATCTGTCGCGCCGACTTCATGGAAATGCACGGTTTCGGGTGTCATCCCGTGAACTGCCCCTTCTGCCTCTGCCAAGTTGCGAAAAATTGCCAAACTCCAATCGACGACTTGTGAAGGTAATCCAGCGGTTGTAATTAGGTGTTCAATATCTGCCAGGTGTCGGCTATGCTCATGGTCTGACGGTTCAGCGTGATCATGGTGATGGGCTTGAGTGAGCAAATTCAGATGGACTTTAGTGGCTAATTGACCTTGGCGGTGGACTGGTTGTGACTCTAACCGATATTCATGGTCAATTCCTAGCCCTTTTAACTTTTCACTTAAATACTCTAACGGCACTCCTGCTGCCACGAGTGCCCCTAAGCACATATCACCAGCAATTCCACTCTGACAGTCTAGGTAGGCGAGCTTTGGCATTACGTTTTGAATCCTGAAGGGTGATTAGCTGTAACCAAAAGGCTGGAAACCTTTACCCATTATTGCCCAAAATTGGGTAGAGATTTGTTCTGAGAGAATGGGTCTGCCAAGAGTATGTATACTTTATTGGTATACCTATCCAGCCAAAAACCACAGCTAGGTAGGTGAGAGAGATAGCCGCCAGTTAGGTGGTGTTAGCCTGTGGACTGGGAAGGTGCCGACACCGCCAGAGTGAAGCAGGAAGTAAGTTCCAGATGTGTCCATAAGTGGACAGATTTGGGTAGATCTTATGTAACGGTCTACATCTATTGTAGGGAAAGGAGAATGGGGGGTGGGGGATTGGGGAGATAGGGAAGATGAGGGAGATGGGGTTGTAGGGGTTTGGTCTCCAAACCCCATTTCTTATGTAGGGGGAGATGGGCAAGGAAAGGACGAATGACGAATGACCAATGACCAATGACCAATAACGATTAAAAATGTTTTAAGTATTGTTACTTTGGCGTGGTATGATCGCCTATGGCTAGATGCGATCCAGCCAATTTTGATGGACTAGCGTTTGCTGCTGCCTGTGAACTTGTCAGACAACTCTGTACAACCCAAGCCCACACCGGAGGAAAGTCCGCCAGGGAGTTCTCAGACTTCCCCTGAAAGTTCCTCAATGCAAGAGTACTACCAACTTAAACAAACGTTGTTGGCGGTCACTCTGGCAATGACAGGGGTGATTTTTGTCTCTGTCTGGATTTTTTACTCACTCAACATCGCCTTGAATTATTTGATCGGGGCGTGCGTTGGTGTGGTTTACTTGAGAATGTTGGCGAAAGACGTTGAGCGGTTAGGTGTCCAAAAAAGGCGTCCGAGTTCGACTCGGTTGGCTTTATTGATTGGGCTATTAGTCGTTGCCAGTCAATGGCAGAGTTTACGCATTCTGCCCATATTTTTAGGATTTCTGACGTATAAAGCTGCGCTTATCGCTTATATGCTGCAAAGCACCTTGTTGCCTACGTCGAAGTAAGTTCCCATTGTCAGGGCAGCCAACGCATCCAAATAGTAGGGTGGGCTACACCCGAACTTAACGCCTGTGGACAAAGGAGATCATTCCTTTGGATGAAGCAGGAAGCAGACTCAGCAATTGTTCGATGGATAATTGTCAATCCGTTCTGTGTAGTCGTTTCAACCAAAGGATAGAAGATAGCTGGGGAAATCTCCGGAATGGAAATGATAGATGGTTTGGCGTTCTATAATGCTTTCCCCCTTGCTGAACTAGAAGTTGGTCAGCATCTGTATTGGCATATCGGTAATTTGAAGGTTCATGGTCAGGTTTTTATTACCTCCTGGGTCGTGATTGCCATTCTGGTTATTGCCTCGATTGCTGCTACCCGCAACATTCAGCGAGTTCCCAGTGGTCTCCAAAATTTTATGGAGTATGCCCTGGAATTTTTGCGAGATTTAGCCAAAAATCAGATTGGGGAGAAAGAGTACCGTCCCTGGGTGCCGTTTGTGGGGACGTTATTTTTGTTCATTTTTGTGGCAAATTGGTCTGGGGCACTTATTCCCTGGAAACTCATTGAGCTGCCAGAAGGTGAATTAGCTGCACCAACCAGTGATATTAATACTACAGTGGCTTTTGCGCTGCTGACCTCCTTAGCGTATTTTTACGCGGGTCTGAGCAAGAAAGGCTTGGGGTATTTTGCTGGTTATGCCCAACCAACTCCCATTCTGCTGCCGTTTAAGGTTCTGGAAGATTTTACCAAACCTCTCTCCCTCAGTTTCCGTCTGTTTGGCAACATTTTGGCAGATGAACTGGTGGTGGCAGTATTGGTGCTGTTGGTTCCCCTGTTCGTACCTCTCCCGGTGATGGCATTAGGTTTATTTACCAGTGCGATTCAGGCGCTGATCTTTGCTACCCTAGCAGCGGCTTATATCGGGGAGGCGATGGAAGATCATCACTAGTTTAAGCTGGTGATGAAGATTTGCTGCTTCCTGGAGCGAGCAATCAAAGAATTCTGCTGTGTCTAGCGGATTAGTGTAGGGTAAGTGTTTCACGTTCGTTTGTTATTTAGTCAAAAGCGAGGAAAAATATCATGGATCCATTAGTTTCTGCTGCGTCTGTTATTGCTGCTGCTTTAGCTGTTGGTTTAGCAGCAATTGGTCCTGGAATTGGTCAAGGAAATGCGGCGGGACAAGCAGTAGAAGGGATTGCCCGTCAGCCTGAAGCTGAAGGTAAAATTCGGGGTACCTTACTACTGAGTTTGGCATTCATGGAAGCACTGACAATTTACGGTTTGGTGGTTGCTCTGGTCTTATTATTCGCCAACCCCTTCTCGTAACCCTTTATGCCACAAGAGCATTCAGACCCCAATGACTGAGGTCTGAATGCTGTTGAAATAAAGGCATCACACATATAGAAGATTTTTTCTTCAATCCATAAGCCGCCGTAGGGGCTTGGTTACCAAGCCCTTGGTTACCAAGCTGTGGGAGATCTGCCACCCGGGAGCAGGAAGTGAACATCAAGGTTGACTAGATTTGGTTAACTTTGAATAAGTTTTAAGGTAGCGGCTATTGAAATCGACAACGCTATCCCATCCCAACGAAAAAGCTAACGATTTTGTGCGCTGTGGGATTACCAAAACATCATGATACATTGGACAATTTTACTCGCTGTTGAAACAGCAGAAAAGGCAGCCAAAGAAGGGGGGTTATTTGATTTTGATGCCACCCTACCTTTGATGGCATTGCAATTTTTAATTTTGGTGGCGGTATTAAATGCGGTTTTTTATAAGCCGCTTAGCCAAGCCATTGATGGACGGGATGACTATATCCGCAAAAACCGCTTAGAGGCACGGGAACGGCTAGAAAAAGCTCAGAATCTGGCTAAACAGTATGAGCAAGAACTAGCAGAAACTCGTCGCAAGTCACAAGCAACGATTGCCGCCGCTCAAGCTGATGCTCAGAAAATAGCTGCCGATAAAATGGCTCAAGCGCAAGCGGAAGCCCAGGCACAACGAGAGCAAGCCCAAAAAGAGATTGACCAACAAAAAACTGAAGCGATGGCATCCTTAGAACAAGAAGTGGATTCGCTTTCGCGTCAGATTCTGGAAAAACTTCTAGGACCAGAGTTGGTTAAGTAACGTCGGCTTTATCTGGGTAGCTGAACAAGCAGGGGTTTGCTGAAGTTAAACCCTTGTCTTTTGTCGGTGGTGTGACCAGAAATAACGCCGGACAAAAATTCCAGCATTTTGAGGCATTACCCAGCGTTAGCGGTAAAGCAGCATAGCAGTTCTCAATTAAAGCAGGTGTATATGGCTATTATGGGTAGTTTTTCAATTTTAGCTACCGCAGAAGGAGGATTTGGTATCAACCTCGATATTTTAGAAACCAATGTGATTAATTTGGTGATTATTATCGGGGTACTGGTTTACTTTGGGCGATCGTTTTTAGGGAAGACCCTATCTGAGCGACGTGCCAATATTGAAGAAGCAATTAGCGATGCCCAAAAGCAGCAGAAAGACGCTGCTGCCGCCTTAGCTGATGCCCAGCAAAAGCTGGCAAAAGCCCAAGCGGAAGCCGAAAAGATTCGGGCAAAGGCAGAAGAAAATGCCAACGTCGCCAGAGAAGCAGTTTTGGCAGCGTCGGCTAAAGATGTGGAACGAATGAAAGCTTCAGCCGTTCAGGATTTAAACTCAGAAAGGGAACGTGCGATCGCACAACTTCGCCAGCAGGTGGTCGCCCTAGCTATGGAGCGTGTCGAGTCCCAAATCAAAAGCCAGTTAGACGAATCGGCACAGCATACCTTAGTTGACCGCAGCATTGAGCGAGTAGGAGCGAGATAATTATGAAAGGAAGTTCATTTAGTGCTGAAGTCGTTGAGCCATACGCAGAAGCTTTGATGTCTGTGGCTAAAGAACATGACCTCGTAGACCGATTCGGTGAAGACGTTGCGGCTTTGCTCGATACTTTGAAAGAATCAGAGGAGTTGCAGCAGTTTTTAGGGAATCCTATTGTCAAAGCCGATGACAAAAAAGCCGTCTTAGAACAAATCGGCAGAGAGCAACTTCACCCCTACATGGTGAATTTTTTACAGATTCTCGTCGATCGACGGCGCATTCTGTTTCTGGGAGACGTATGTAAGCAGTATCAAGCACTCTTGCGGGAGTTAAAACAAGCGGTTCTGGCTCAAGTCATATCCACCGTGGAACTCAACGAGGACCAGAAGCAGGTAGTGCGCCAAAAAGTGCTAGGCATGACCAATGCCCAAGATGTAGAACTAGAAACCCAAATTGACCCCGATTTACTCGGTGGTGTGATTATTAAAGTGGGGTCTCAAGTGGTTGATGCCAGTCTGCGCGGACAACTGCGTCGCATTGGTGTGAGCTTGAGTCGTTCGACTTAATGGTCATCGTTCGTGGTTCATGGTTCATGGTTCATCGTTGATGGTTTCTGAACATGACTTAGCTTGCTTGTGGCGCAAGCGAGTAGGACGAATGACAAAAGACAAAGGATAAAGGACAAAAAAGTAGAGGGATTAGTTGAATGGTAAGCATTAGACCCGACGAAATTAGCAGCATTATTCGTCAGCAAATTGAACAATACGACCAAGAGGTCAAAGTCTCTAACGTTGGTACCGTCCTGCAAGTCGGTGACGGCATTGCCCGGGTCTATGGTTTAGACCAGTGCATGGCTGGGGAACTGGTCGAGTTTGAAGATGGTACAGTGGGCATTGCCCTGAATTTGGAAGAAGATAATGTGGGTATCGTGCTGATGGGCGAAGGGCTCGATATTCAGGAAGGGAGTTCTGTAACCGCGACTGGGAAAATCGCTCAAGTTCCCGTGGGTGAGGCACTAATTGGTCGTGTAGTCGATGCGTTGGCACGACCCATTGATGGCAAGGGAGAGATTCAAACAGGAGAATCTCGTCTAATTGAATCCCCAGCACCGGGTATTATTGCACGGCGTTCTGTTTATGAACCCCTGCAAACTGGGATTACCGCGATTGACGCTATGATTCCCGTGGGACGAGGACAACGGGAGTTAATTATTGGCGATCGCCAAACCGGAAAAACCGCGATCGCGATCGATACAATTCTCAACCAGAAAGAAGAAGACGTTATCTGTGTCTACGTCGCTGTCGGTCAAAAGGCATCTACCGTGGTACAGGTTGTCGGTGCCCTGGAAGAGAGAGGGGCATTAGATTACACCGTTATTGTTGCCGCTAACGCCAGTGACCCCGCCACCCTGCAATATCTGGCACCCTATACCGGAGCGTCTATTGCCGAATACTTTATGTATAAGGGCAAAGCCACTCTGGTTATCTACGATGACTTGTCCAAGCAAGCCCAAGCCTATCGCCAGATGTCCCTGTTGCTGCGTCGCCCACCGGGTCGGGAAGCCTATCCTGGGGATGTATTCTATCTCCACTCCCGCTTGTTAGAACGGGCAGCCAAACTGAATGATGAATTGGGTGGGGGCAGTATGACCGCGCTGCCAATTATTGAAACCCAAGCTGGTGACGTATCCGCCTATATTCCCACCAACGTGATTTCGATCACTGACGGTCAGATATTCCTATCGGCTGACTTATTTAACTCCGGTCTACGCCCTGCGATTAACCCTGGGATTTCTGTATCACGGGTGGGTTCTGCCGCTCAAACCAAAGCCATTAAAAAAGTGGCAGGTAAACTCAAACTAGATTTGGCACAGTTTGATGACCTGCAAGCCTTCGCCCAGTTTGCCTCAGATTTAGACAAAGCCACCCAAGACCAATTGTCACGGGGGGTACGGTTACGGGAACTGCTCAAGCAAGCCCAATACTCTCCCTTAGCGGTGTACGAGCAAGTCGCCCTCGTCTACGCGGGTATCAATGGCTACTTAGATGACATTGAGGTGGAGAAAGTCACCGCGTTTACCAAGGGGCTGCGGGACTACTTGAAAACCAGCAAGCCACAGTTTGGTGAGATTATCAAGGATAAGAAAGTCCTCACCGAAGACGCCGAAAACCTGCTCAAAGAAGCCCTGGCTGAGTACAAGCAGACATTCTTAGTCTCTGTGTAATGGGTTCATGGTTCATGGTTCATCGGTAAAAAGCCATGAACCATGGACAATCAATAATTAACAATGAACAGACTATGCCTAATTTAAAAGCGATTCGCGATCGCATAAAATCCGTCAAAAATACTCAGAAAATTACCGAAGCGATGCGTCTGGTGGCAGCGGCGAAGGTGCGTCGCGCCCAACAACAGGTGACATCGACTCGTCCCTTTGCTGATCGCTTGGCGCAGGTTCTCTATGGGTTGCAGAACCGTCTCCAATTTGAAGACGTCGACTTACCCTTGCTCAAACAACGGGACGTCAAGTCTGTTGGCATACTCGTCGTATCTGGCGATCGCGGTTTGTGTGGCGGTTACAATAACAACGTGATCCGCCGTGCCGAAAACCGCGCCAAGGAACTCCAAAAGGAAGGCATCGACTACAAATATGTCTTAATCGGGCGCAAAGCGATCCAGTATTTTGAGCGCCGGGAGCAGCCAATTGACGCCAAATACACAGGCTTAGAACAAATTCCCACGGCACCTGAAGCCTCAATGATTGCCGATGAATTGCTCTCCTTGTTCCTATCGGAAGAAGTGGATCGGGTTGAACTGGTTTACACCAAGTTTGTCTCCTTAATTAGTTCTCGCCCGGTGGTACAAACATTATTACCCTTAACCGCCCAAGGATTAGAGGCACAAGATGATGAAATCTTCCGCCTCACTACTCGCGGCGGTAACTTTGAGGTACAACGGGAAAAAGTGACGACAGAAAACCGTGCTTTATCCCGTGACATGATCTTTGAACAAGATCCAGTCCAAATTCTGGATGCCTTACTACCGTTGTATTTGAACAACCAGCTTCTGCGGGCATTACAAGAGTCAGCCGCTAGCGAATTAGCCGCACGGATGACGGCGATGAACAACGCCAGTGATAATGCCACTGAATTGATTGGCACGCTCAGCCTGTCTTACAACAAAGCGCGACAAGCCTCCATTACTCAAGAAATTCTGGAAGTCGTTGGCGGCGCCAGCGCTCTTGGGGGTTAGTATCGCTTCCTGGGAATTCAATTAAATCAAAGCGTCGGGGTTAACTCAGGCGCTTTTTATTTGGGGATTGGGTTTAGGTAGAGACGTGCCATGGTGTGTCTGTAGGGGCGGGTTTCATTATTATCGTTTCTATCTCACCCAGATGTGAATAAACCCGCCCCGCTCCCCAGAATTAACCCACCCCCAACAACACTGTAGAGACGTAGCATGCTACGTCTCTACAATGTGACGGATCTTAATTACCAGCCACTTTCAGCTTGCTCTAACACATAAGCCGCAACGTTTTCAATGTCGTCAGGTTGTAAGCGTCCGCGAAAAGCAGGCATAGCCCCTTTTCCGTTTGTTACTTGGGTAACAATTGCTTCCATGGAGTCCATGCCATACTTCTCCAAGGCATCTTTTTTCAGGGTCTTATTTGCCATAACGACATTACCACCACCCATGTGGCAAGCTGCACAGTTGGCACCAAAGATTTGACCTCCTTTTGTCGTATCAGCAGCTAGAGCCGGACGGCTGAATGCCAAACCAAACACAGCGACGGCAAGTAAAATGATGGACAGAATTTTCTTCAATGTAGTTCTCCTCTTCTCAAACACAGACAGTAAGTATTATTGCTCAATTATAAATTGCAGCAATTTGGGACAGAATTGACCTAATCCATCAATCCGATGCTATAGGCATGATGCAATATTGTCCGCCTTTCTACAAATTTTAACAGGACACGCGCCTAATCTAGAGTTTCGTTCCAATTCAAATAGCCGAGACGCCGGGAAGGATGTTCCAGACGTGCCATGGCACTATGGCGAGCTGGGGAAGCTGGGGGAGCTGGGGAAGCTGGGGAAGCTGGGGGAGCTGGGGAAGAAAAAATTAAATTAGAGCTTGAACGATAAACCCTAAAAATTGATTAAATTTTCAGTAAATATTAAGTTTGAAAACAGTCTGTAAAAATTTCCTTACTATTTGATACAAATCTAAAATAGGTTCCATTTTTTTTACTATAAACATCCCACAATGGTGAAGTAAATCACACATTGCTGATTGGGAAACGAATAAAATATCTATAAATCGCGGTTAATCCGTAAACATGAATAGATGTAGTTAAGTAAAGGCAAACCTAAGATGACAGCCGAAAAGATTCATCAGCAAGAGAGTTCTTATAATTGTGAAATGAATGGACGGGTGAATACAGAATTCAGAGATCCTATAGATACTCTAACGAACCTAGGGATTGGACAGAAAAATTTTGTGGCGAGAAAGTTGGAGCGGACGCTCAAAGAATTATCAGATTTGGAATTTGCGTTAGATCGAGCCGCAATCGTGGCGATTACCGATAAGCAAGGTGTGATTCGCTATGTCAATGATAAGTTTTGTGAAATATCCAGATATCGTCGAGAAGAGTTAATTGGCAAAACTCATCGTATTATTAAATCAGGTCATCATCCACCAGCATTTTTCAAAGAATTCTGGACTACGATTGCATCGGGTAAAGTCTGGAAAGGTGAAATCAAGAATAAAGCCAAGGATGGAACCTATTATTGGGTAGATACTACCGTCGTTCCATTTTTGAATGACAACGGAGAAATCTATCAATATTTAGCAATTCGCTTCGATATTACTGAGCGTAAGCAGGTAGAGGAAGCCTTGAAACAATCGGAACAGAAGGCGCGACAACAGGCACAACAACTTGAGGAAGCACTGGAGAAGCTTAAACAAACTCAAACTCAACTGATTCAAAGTGAAAAAATGTCCAGTGTGGGTCAACTCTTGGCTGGAATTGCTCACGAAATTAATAATCCTGTCAATTTTATTTACGGCAATTTGCTTCATACTCGCGAGTATGTGGAAAGCATTTTACATGTTTTGCGTCTTTACCAGAAACATTGCCCGGTGGAGATACCTGAAATTGAAGCTATTATCGAGGAGGACGATATTGAGTTTATTGTTGAAGATTTACCGAAAATGGTGTCTTCTATGCAAATCGGAGCCAACCGCATTCGAGATCTTGTGCTGTCTTTGAGGAACTTCTCACGTCTGGATGAGCAGAAGATGGAGTTGGTTGATATTCATCAAGGGTTAGAAAGTACATTACTGATTTTGCACAATCGCCTCAAAGCCAAAGCTGAACGCCCGGAAATTCAGGTAATTAAAAAGTATGGAGATCTGCCGCCTGTTATGTGCTATGGCAGTCAGCTTAATCAAGTGTTTATGAATCTAATTTCTAATGCAATTGACGCCTTAGAAAATCAGCCTGAACCGCGAAATATTACGCTTTCTACAGCCGTAAAAAGGGGAGAATATTGGCAGAAGCAGGGGATAGGTTTAGAGTGCGATCGCGCTCCTCAGACGCAGTGGGCGGTGATTACCATTGCCGATAATGGACCGGGAATGCCAGAAGCGACTCAGAATCACTTATTCGATCCCTTTTTTACCACCAAACCCACGGGGAAGGGGACAGGGTTAGGGTTATCCATCGCTCATAATATCATCGTGGAAAAGCACCAAGGTCAAATCTGCTGTATTTCCCAGGAGGGAAAGGGAAGCCAGTTTATCGTAGCGATTCCGTTGGCGCAGGAAGGATGAGGGATGAAGGGGGCTCCAGGTGCAGGGGGGCAAACAAATGACGTAGCTTGCTTCTTTTCGGGAGCGAGTATGACAAATGACAAATCTGCCAAAATAGAAACAAAGGGTTTAAATGCACAGGCGATGGCGTGGATAATAGGGCAGAAACTACATAATGGTCAATACACCATTGAAAAGACGTTAGGCAAGGCAGGCTTTGGTATTACCTACCTAGCGACAGACGCACAAGGAAACAAACTGGTGATCAAAACGCTGAATGAGGATCGACTCAAACAGCTTACTCCTGTACGTCGGGAAAGTCTCAAATGTAAGTTTGTCGATGAGGCGCGGAGGCTAGAGGGATGTAAGCATCCTCATGTCGTCAAGGTATACAAGACGTTTGTGGAAGGACAGTGGTTCTGTCTGGCGATGGAGTACATTCGGGGAAGGAATCTAGGGAATCTGTCTCAACGAGTGTTACCGGAAAAGGAAGCGTTAAGTTATATTCAGCAGATGGGGGAGGCGCTAATCGCCGCCCATCAGCAGGGATTGCTGCATCGGAATGTAAAACCTGCCAATATTATGGTGCGGGCGAGTCAATATGAGGCGGTACTGATTGATTTTGACCTGGGCGGGAAATTTGAGTATCCTTTAATCTTGGGATGGCAAGAGGAAGCCTTTGCCCCGATTGAACTTAAGTCGAAGACGCGATCGCACGGAACCTGTACCGATGTCTATTCCCTCGCCGCAACGCTGTATGTCCTCTTAACCGGGAAGCTACCCGCCACCTCTAGCGATCGCCAAAAGGGTAAGGCAGATTTAATTCCCCCAAAACAGATTAATCCTCAAATTTCTAAGCGCGTTAATAAAGCGATTCTGGCGGGAATGAAACTCGAACCCGAAGCACGTCCCAAGTCTGTGCTGGATTGGTTAAAATTGTTGGGAGTACAGCGAGGTGGTGTGATTTCTGGATTAGCTAAACCACCCCGTTGGGCGATGGTTGTCGGAATTTTAGGGGTAGTTGGCATAGCCGCTGGCGTGGTATCTGCCAGTATTGAAGGAATGGGATTTTGGGAAAAATTTATTCCTGAATCATCTCCAAACGTGAACCCCTCCGTCTCATCCCCCTTATATTTAAAATCACCAGAAACCGAAGAATAACTCTGCGATCGCGCGATCGTCTATCTACTAGGTTATGCCAATTATGACTCGGCTCGGATACTTCGCTTTTACATTGACACTCCCGACGCTGAAATCTTTGATTACAGCGCGGGATTCTTCATTTATCCAGAGAACTTAGAGTAGTAAAGTTATGTTTTTTAAAGGGATTATAGGAACATTGCCGCCCCTCAAGAGTTGCTTCAATTTCTATTGCCTCAAAGGAAATAAAATGAATGAACAATGACAAATTTCTTAGTTGGCAAGACATCCGCAAACACCTAAAATACCCTTTGATTTTAGCAACTCCAATAACATTACACATTTTTCGTCATGCTCAAAGCACCGTCAATGCCGAAAAGCGAATTGCCGGTTCTCAAGACGTAGACATAACGCCTCAAGGAGAAGATCAAGCCAGGGTATTAGGAACTCAACTTGATCCGGATTACAGTTTAGCATTTGCCTCCGGATTAAAACGCGCCTATAAAACGTTAGATATTGCTATAACTAGCAGCAGGATCAGCGTGGGCAGTATCCACAAAGACGAGCGCCTGAATGAACGTAATTTAGGGGTATTAGAAGGAGGGAAACTCCGATTTATTCCCGAATATGCGGCTGGAAATTTAAACTACGCACCAGAAAATGGCGAAAGTTATGCACAATTAGCTCAACGGATTTTCTCATTTTTGATTGAGCTGGCTCAGGCAACACAAACGGGTAAGGTGAATAAGGTTCTGATTTGTAGTCATATCGGTTCAATCCGGATTCTAGTTGGTATAATCACGGAAAACACAAATCCTGTGGATGTATTGGGTCAGCGTTTTGCTAATACTGAGTTGACAAAACTGGAGTGGCATCATTTAATTATTCCAGAATTTATCGAGAAAGGTCTAAATTTTACAAACTTGTAAAATTTTGGTTGTAGGGGCTGGTTTTGTTGTTTTGTTTTAAGTTTGTCTCATCATTGAATCCCTAAACACGCCCCTAAAATTGTTGCTAAGTAGAGTTACACCAACCGTCATTTTAGGTGTTTTCTCTCAACCAATTTTGAAACTTCTGTGTCTCTTCTAAAGCTGGATTGATAGAGAACCAATTCCCGTTGCGATCGCGGTATTCATAGACGAACATGCTACGGAGTAAAGTCGTGTATTCCACGTCTCCTTTCACTGTCTGTTGTTGTACCACCTGAAATAACAATTCCCACTCCTCATCATCAATGGATGAGGTGAGGTAATCCCGACTTTCGCGGATCACGCCTTCTAAACAATCCCGCGAGATTGGGGGGTCCATTTGTCGCAAACAGCCAAATAAGAGTCCCAATAAATTTCGCAGATGACCCCCGCTGATTTGACAGAGACGATCTAAGGTTTCAGCATTATCAAAGACTTCTGGAAGTAAGGCTAATCGTTGTGCTGGAGTATGATGAGGAAATGCTCTCACTAAGACCATTTGTCGCAGCAAATCCATCCCTTCCTTACATTCTGATCCATCCCGTTCGCGCACAGGAACCATGGGTAAAATAGTCGGCGGTAGTCCACCTCCTAATCGATTTTTCAGAATTTCGACATCATTGGAGAAGGTTAAGGATAGCGGAATCGTATAAACAACGTGGCAATTCAGTTTCCGTAATTGGTCACCTCGGTCAATAAATAAGTATTCGGGTTGTAAGCGTTCCGAGGGAAGCGGACGATTATCCACCCGATCCAAATTATCGACAATCACTACCAGTCCCGCTTTTCCCCGTCGCCGCAGTTCGGTGTTTGCCCGTCCTAAAAGTTCAGTGTTAATCGACTCTAAAATACCACTGGTACGGGGTTCTAAATATTCCCGTAAGCGGCGGCGGAGTTTTGGGCTTTCTTTGGTTTTGGCGGTAATTTTACCAATACCAATCGAGAGTTCTGCTTCGGCATTCAATTCAATCGGAGTTTGCAGAAAATCGGCAATTTCACTAAAAAGATTGGCAAAATAACCGGGGTGAAGTTTGATTTTAATCGCTTCTAAACTCTCACTGACTCGACCAGCAACACTGAGGAGAATATCAGTAATATCGACATCCGCCATATCTAAGTCTTGGGATGACTCAAAGTAAACCACATAGTATCCCTGATCTTCTAACTCAGCTTTGAGTCGCAGTAATTCAGTAGACTTACCACAGCCAATATGACCCGTAAAAAGTTGGCAGGTGGGTTCATCTGGTGAAATTAGGGCAATTGTGCGTCGCAGTGACTGAATAATTCGGTTCCCTCTAACGGGGGAAAAATCAATATAATAGTTCTGATCTTCCACTTCCCCAGCGGTTAAGGGTTTGCTTGGATTGCACGCTTTATAAAATCTCGGTAGATCTAGTCCCATAAGTCCTCATCATCCTTATTCTATTGTCGTTGAAAGACATAGCATCTCGCCACGCGATCGCACCTGTCTCATTATCCTCGTTATTCTCATCTTCGTTATCTTCATCGTCACAATAGCCCGCCCACCGACAGGTTTTCGGTTTCTCTTTCCTAGCTGTAAGGAAAAATGAGGGGGACTCTCTTGTAGCAAATGTAACTTGAGATGTTCTCTGGCTAAGTCTGGAAAATACGAATGCTTGAGTCGCTGTGTTTCCAGGATAAGCTAAACTGTGAGCTGCCTCAAGGAGTAAAATAGGGAAGATCAGACTGACACTCAATAGTCGTTTATTCATTTTTTCCTACAACTTGCTCGCGTCGGTGTGAAGATTGCGATCACTCTTCCATCGGTTTTCTATGCAATATTCTGGACGCCTTAGCCGAAATCAGGATATTATATTGGTTTGGTCAAGAGATTCCCCACCCGTTCAGTGTCACACCAGGGATTTTCCGGGAACTGGGAACAATCGGTTAAGAAATTTAACAAAACTTGCGATCGCGCATATAATCCAAGACCTAATCTTGAGTAATAGACAGACACTCATCCCCAGTTTGGCTATTGGCTAAGCCGAGGCGTCATGTCTAAACGTTAACAACCTTCCTTCCTTAAATAATCACGAGTTAAAGTTTAAAGTAGTAGCGATGAAAAATTCTTTAAAAGCAGTTATGGGTACGCCACGCCGAAGGTTCCGCAAATTTACGCCCGTTATTCTCAGTGTAGCGCTGTGTTGGACAACAGTGGCTTGTCAGGATTCAACCAACTCTTATCAGTCTACTGGGCGACAGGACACCAACACCGTATCGTCTCAAACTCGACTCACTGATGGGAAGTATGCTCTCCAGCAAGTGACCTACAATGACGCCAATGGGCAGTATACCTTATTTTTGATGAATTCCACAGGCGCGGCGTACAGCACGACGAATCCGCAAATGATACCCCTGACACAAGGGGAACTCAATGCTGGAGAACAAAGTTATCTACATAAGCAGAATAACCAAGCCGTTTTGCATTTGAGTCCAGATTTTCAGATTGAATATATGCACGCAGTTACGGAAGGAGCCAGTAATAATGAAATGGTCATTGTGCGTGAGGAATCAACGTACTGGCAACCCTTTGAGAGTGACGGGGGGATTGAGATTGAACTGGAATTTAATTCTCCTCGATATTATATTCCACCCCCCTATCGATCAGGTCAAGTGCTGTATAGTGGCTATCATGCCTCAAGTTATGACCAAGCGGTAGCTAAATATAAAAGCAACCACAATACACCACCGCCTGCGGTGTCGAACAATCAGTTACGCACATCGGGAGTGTTGAGGAAGTCAACCACGAGTCAAACAACGACTCCGAAAACTTCACCCGAATCCACAAATTCATCCAGTACGACGCCATCAACGCCAACGGATAAATCGACAATACCGAAAACTCCACCGGGAACAAGAAATCCAGCCACAACAACTCAATCTGCTCCACCATCGACAGGTTCCTCAACAAGTTCCTCCCCGTCTTCATCGAGTAGCAAAACTACGGGTTCTGGTTACGGGAGTAGTAATTTAAGATCTAACCAATCAAAACCTAAACCTAATTCATCCAGAAATAGTTCCTCTAGTTTTGGTAGTAGTAGCAGCTCTTCTGGGTCGAAGAAAAAACGCTGAATGTGTCATATCAATATCCCATTATACCAAATCCGCCTTTATCAATGGATAATTAATAATTATCAATTATCAATTATTAATTATCCATTGATAAATTTTAGAGATTTTGTTGCAACCAAGTCATGCTTTGTTTCAAAAATGATTTTAGAGTTAGCAAATTATGGATAATGATTTAGTTCTTTTTTGGGCAGGTGTTAGCTGTCTTATCCTCTATTTGGTTTTCTCAGCGCTAACTGAAATGGGGACAAAGCTTCCCTGGAAAAAATAGGAATTGTAAGAAAAATTATGTCACACTGCGAACTAAAATAACTGTACTCTTAACCCGTCGCGCGATCGCTTCGGGAATATTCCCCTGAATCACCTGCTGTAACAGCCCTTCCCGACTTGCCCCTAAAACCACAACATCACAGAATTGGTCATTGGCTAAATGAACCACAGCATCAGATACCTCACTGGCGCGAATGGGAATCTGGCGAATCCGACCATTCATTTGCCCCTTTAAAAAGTTGCTGGCTTTTTCTAGGGCTGTTGTATTCATCAGCGTATCATCTGGATCAAAGACTTGGCATAATTGAATATCTAGGGGCTTACCACTTAAGGGAACTAACGCCGGAATAAACTCCAAGGCGCGTTGAGAATTAGGACCCCCGGCGATGGTAATCAACCAACGCTGAAAGAAGGGAGGGATATAAGGCGGATGCATCATCTCACCGAATTTCACCACCATCACATCACAGGGCGCCTGTCGAATCACCCCATCCACCACCCCGCCAAAAATGCGCCCAGGGGTTGAGGTTGAGCCTTTCCACCCCATCAGAATCAGATTAATATGTCGTTCTTTAATGGTTTCTAGCATCGCTTGAGTAATATCCTGACTCACCCGTATTTGAGTGTGAACAGGTATATTCCAATCTCGTCCCCACTTTTCTGCCTGACGTAATAACCGCCGAATTTTTGCTGTTTTTACCGGAGTTTCTGCTGGAGAATTGCTGCGGGAGACGATAATCACCTGTAAGCATTCCAATTCATAATCGCGATCGCGGGCAATGGCGGCGGCGAGTCTGACTAAAATCGGCGCAGTTTGGGGATTGGCGATGGGAACTAATAACCGTCCTCGTCCAGTTTCTGGAGCGCGGGTTTGATAAACCACACAAGAGGGTGTCAATTGTGAGCCGGGTTGAGTTGTCTTACGATCTAGCTGATCTAATTCCGCCCGAATAATATCGCTGCGGGTAATAATTCCTAATAACTTACGCCCTTCAGTTACTGGGAGACGACTGAGGTGGTAACGGTTGAGCAAATACAGCACATCCACTAAACTCGCCGTCGGCTTAACCGTGATCGGGTGTGGCGTCATAATATCCGTTAAGGGTGTGGTTCCGGGAAAAGCACAGCGGGGGGGATTACCTTGCATTTTTGTCGCATTTGTAATATCTGATTGACTAATAATCCCCACCAGTGTCCCCTCATCTACCACAGGAAACCCTTGGTGCGTCGAGCAAGACACCGTTTGTAAAGCGTCATCAAGGCTCATTTGCAGCGATAAGGTTTCCACCCGCCGTTGCATCAAATCCGCTGCGGTTAACCCAGTAAATGAACCCTTGTCTACTTTTTCAGTCGGTGAGATATACCCCCTCCATTCCAACAGACGCTGATAAAGCGAACCTTTGGAGAGTTGATCGGCAATCAGGTAAGACACCACACAGGTGATCATTAACGGTAAAACCAGATTGAAATCCGCCGTAATCTCGAATATGATCACGATCGCAGTTATGGGAACTTTGGATACCGCACTAAAAAATGCCCCCATTCCGACCAAAGCGTAAGTCGTCGGCGATCCAAAACCAAAAAAAGACAACTTAGCGACGCCCACCAGATGACCCAAGGCAGAACCCAAAACCAGTGAGGGGTGAAATAAACCCCCAGGAGCGCCCGATCCGTAAGAAATGAGAGTGAGAAAAAAGTAGATTACCAAGGCGAGGCTAGTAAATTGCCAAGTTTCTGCGCCTGTAATTAACAACTCCCGCAACCCACGATTATTGCGAAAATCCGGTGGTAATAGAGACACCACACAACCACAGATTAATCCAGCTAGCCCTATTTTCACCGCCAAAGAGACATGAAAGCGGCGCTGTAACGTCAACGAAAACAGAATCCCGCGATTAAATAATGTTGCCAGTAATCCTGCTAAAAGACCCAGCAGCAAATAAAAAGGAATTTCCAGGGCGGAAAAACTATGGGTCGTCTGACTCAGTTCCAGGTTCAGATCGAGACTACGACCCCCTAAAATCCGGGAAATCACCGCACCGATGAATGAGGCTAAAATCGCCGTTCCTAGAGTTAACCCAGAAAAATCATGGAGTAATTCCTCAACCACAAACAAAATACCCGCGATTGGGGTATTAAACCCCGCCGCTAAACCCGCCGCTGACCCCGCCGCAATGATCTGGCGTCGATGGCTTGGAGATGTGGGGAACCAACGGCTAAACTGAGCCGCTAACGCTGCGCCAATATGCACAGTAGGTCCTTGGCGTCCTAGGGTTAGTCCTCCCGCGATCGCTAAAATACTACTGACGAGTTTGACTAGCGCTACACGCAAATCTAGAGCGATGGGATATTGGGCAAGTGCGGCTTTAATCTGAGGAATACCGCTCCCTGAAGCATCGGGTGCCAAGTACTCGACTAGGAATCCAGACAGCGCTCCCAATACCAGTCCGAAGGCGGGTAAAACTAAAAATGGCGAAAATTGTTCAGAAAAATGAATGCGCCATGAACCGAGCCAGCCAATGCTGTGTTGGAGTAACACGGCGGATAGCGCAGAAACCACCCCAATTAAACAGGCTTCTGCGATCGCCAAACGTCGCTTGGGTAGTAACCATTGACGTATGGGATTGATCATTGGTCATTTATCATTTATCATGCCTTCTTTGTTTGCTCCCCCTGCTTCCCCTGCTCCTGATAACTGATAACTGCTCACTGATAACTGATAACTCCCCTAACGGGCTAAATCAGAATAGAGGTTTGCTCGGAAGCGGTGACCGAGAGTCCTTCTAAAATTAAGGATGGGGTATAACATGGACCATTCCAATCCGCATCTTCACCGAGGGCAATAATCTGCTTAAGGGCGGTATAGACGTTACCCGCGACCATAGTGTCTTTCACCCGACCGATGATCGTACCGTTGCAAACGCGATACCCTAAATCAACATTGACAGAAAAGTCACCGGATATGCCAGCTCCACCACCGAGGATTTGGTCGATTACTAATCCATCATCGAGTTGACGTAGCAAGTCTCTCAACGATCCTTTACCCGGTTGCACCATGATATTGACTAAGCCTGGGGTCGGATAACTGCCTAAGCTGGGGCGAAATCCATTACCTGTACTGCCTCCTCCGATTAATCGCCCTATGGTGCGATCGCAATAAAACTGCTGCAATTGCCCTTCTCGAATTAATAGTAGGGGTCGAGTGGGCGTACCTTCGTCGTCAAAAGGGCAGCTATATGGACCTGTATTCGGTTGTTGAGAGAGGGTGAGATTGAGGGAACTGACCACTTGACCCACGCGATCGCTCCAAGGTGAAGCGCCTTCCCAAACCTGCTTCCCATTCAAAGCGGTTTGTACGGTATCCCAGAGCAAATCTGCGGCTTTGGCTGTGAGCAAGATTGGCACTTGACCGATGGGGGGATAAACATTGGCTTGCGCCCAGTTTAAGCGTTGCAGAATTGCTTGTACGACCTTATTTGGGTTAAGCTCCTCTCGTTGAGTTTGACCATCAGATACGCATAAAAAGTCATCACCACGCACCCATTCTACGGAGAAAAAACCGTTAAGTGTGGTGTCGGTGTAGTGGCAATCTAAGCCTTGAGAATTGATCAAACGGGTGGTTTCTGCTTCACATTCCAATTCCGCCGTACAGATGACATCTGGATTGGCATCCCGAATTTGAGCGATCGCTTCTTTGCCCATGACGACCAATTCTTCTACCGCTACGAACTTGCCCAAGTCGGGATAACTTTCCGTTCGTCCTGGTGTTAGTTCCACCGATTCAGATTCATTCAGGGCGCTAATGGCGATAGCTCGATCCACTAAATCTTGGGGATTCACCCCACCATAAGCAACCGCCAATCCTGGACGTCCATCTTTCCATAAACGTAGCGCCACCCCTTCTGATTGACTACTTTCTAGCCGCTTGAGGCGATTCGCTTCAAATAATACAGGTCGAGACAGCGATCGCGACTGATAGACTTCAGCATCCTTGGCTCCGGCTTTGAGTGCCAGATCTAAGAGTTGCTCGCTCAAGAGGGCGGGTGACAAATTTGGAGACTCCATAATGTTTAGAGTTAATTATTCTGTTTATATTTCCGGCTTATGGTGGTGAACCCCTAACCCAGTAAGCGCTACTTTAGCTCTTGCAACAACCAAAATCCGGCAAAGGTTTCTGAGGTTGGCGTTGACTGCACAGCGAGAAAATGTACGAACTGGGCGTTTTCTTTGGCAGATTCAAATCCTTGAGCTTCCGCTAGGGTTTGGGTATCGGTTATATTAGCTAAAATCCAGCTATCACTAGCACCCGTTTCCAGTAATAACTTAGGGGTGACGCCTCCCTGAAATTTAACAAACGCCAGTTCTAAGCCAGACATCCAAGCGGCTAAGGCTTTGGCGCGATCAGAGAAAATAATTATGCCGGGAATGCGCGTATCTGGAGCGAGTTTCATCATTGACAGGGGAAAGGCTTCGCCAAAGTCAATGTCCCACTCTTCCATTTCAGCAAATGCTCCGGCTTCCAAGCTCACCAATGCCCATTTTTGTCCTTGGATGGCGTCGGGTAAGGGTTGGGGAACCTCAGGTTGGTAGCGCACAAAGGAAGACGCGGCGGCTGAGGACTGATATCCGGGTTGATGGGGATAAACGTCCTGCATCCGCTCCTGGAGCCAGCGATCTAGGGTATAAGTCCGACGACTCGCGATCGCCGGAATGCCTAACTCTTGGCAGGCAATACTAATCATGTTGCTCATCTGACGCCGGAAAAAGCGAATTTTTTTGGGTTTTTGTCCCGCTTGCGCGATCGCCTCTTCTATAGATTGCCGTAACCATAAGGAGTTGACCTGCTGGTTGGAACAAAACTGCGCGTACTGAAATATGTCGTCTGAGGATTGATGGATGTTTAAAGGACTCTTACAAATTAAGACTTCCCAGACTTTCTTCTGATTGTCGTCCAAAATTGGACGCGAATAGAAATCGAGTTCCCAAATAATCGTCATGCCAAGACTGTTATAATCTAACCCCTCTTCTAATAATACGGGTTAGTGATCCGCTCCGGGACGTACTCCCAAGGAACTATCAGTGATGTATCGCCCTAATACATGAGGAACCTACCACGGACGCGATGATCTCATCCCTGTACAGGTCAATTATCTGTCAAACTCGGTATTTGAGCTACTGCTGTAAACCGTTACTCACCCTAAACCCCACATTCTACACTCCACACCCCACTCAGGATGAGGGATCAGATGCAAAGAAAGCGGTAAGTTAGAGGTAACGCTGGATCTATAACTGTGAGTGATCATGCCTGTCAATCGAATTGTACTCTTATGCGTGGTTGGAGGCGGACTGGCTATATTTGTTTTGTCAAATTTGTCAGCCCCCGTCTTGTCTGTCATGTTTTTGGGAATGCAAACCGTTGCATTGCCTCTGACGGTATGGATAGGACTGGCGATCGCACTCGGCATACTCACCAGTTTAGTCTTACAATTGCTCAGTTTTCGACCCAGGAGGGTTCAGAGGTTTGAGCGCGTCGCCCAAGCATCGCCTCAAAATCGCTGGCGAAAGGAAGCCGAGTTTGAGCAGGAGGAACCTGAACCGGAGAACTCTGAACCGGAAATTCCACCTCCCCCGCCACCTCCAGAACCACCACATCCAGAACCCTCGTCCTCTGCTTCAGGTTCGGATTGGGATCAATCTATTGCTCCAGAATGGAACTTTGAAGGAGAACCTGCAACATCCACAGATGAAGAGTTTGACTGGGATGAGTTTGAGAGTGAGCAGGAGGAAGAGGTATCAGAGGAAACAGAGCGCCCAAGTAGGGGTTACGAAGCCACTCAAGAACCCAGCCGCCCATCTCAACCCGACTCTGTTTATTCCTACAGTTACCGAGAATCAAATAAGTCTAAGTCGGGGATTGGCAGAGCTGATGGAGTGTATGATGCTAACTATCGAGTGATTACCCCACCCTATCGTCAACCCCCACCACAAGAGGAACCTGAGGATGAGGATGAAGACTGGGGATTTGAATTTGATGATCAAGACAGAGGTCAGTAGCTGAAACTCGATTGATTAGCCAAGGGCAATTCTTGCTATGCTAAAAAGTATGATTGGTCTCAACAGTAGCAAGTTTCCAACACTATAGAATCAGGGAGAGCGCTCATGAGACGCCACACACTTATTGTTTTAGGTATCACCGCTGCGGTCTTTGGCTTAGCCCCCCTTACCCAAGCTCAGTCTGACGCGCCGTTTAGTTCTAATGAAAATTCAGTTACGTTATCTGGTGAATCCCTACGGACTGTAGAACGTCGCAGTTTATCCAATGATTACCGCTCTTTCTTCAATACCAACTCGCCCATTGCTCCAGATGAAGCGGGAGTGAATTCTACAGATTCAGGCTTTGCCATCAACGATCGCCTACGAATTGTAGTCGGAGATACCCTCAACTCTGGCGATCCCCTTGACCTATTTCCGGCTGTGGGTGAAGAGGGGGATGTTCAAAGACTCAAGTTACAAGTGCCGCTCAGTGAATAATTTGCAACTCGTTATAGTGTTGGGATGGGTGTATCTAATTTTAAATGGAACCCCATATCCTAAAACGCCAAAAAAGGCATCATGGATCTTATGGTGTTTAGATCCGATTCTTCTCAAATGACATCCGCAAAGTAGCGCAAAATTATTTGATAACTATTGCCGATGTCATAGCCGTTAAAAACAGAACACAATCAAGTAACATCTCCAACACAAACAAGCAATCTGGGCTAGTACGGTGAGAAGTGTTCATAAATTCTCAATAGTGCTAGCCCATTCTCTTCAGTCAGAGGGAACAGAGAACAGGGAACAGGAAAAGACAATTTTGCCAATCATTGAAAACTGCTAACGGCTAGATTAAGGCAGAATGTTTAATAGGACTTAATTGGGTGACAGATTACCCTGAGTACCACAATCCTTACTATGCAAATTCCTAAGCAACTTTGGCGAGCATCTCCTTTCTTGTTATCCCTGTTGGGTGGTATCCTCATGGGATTAACCCCATCCCCTGTAGAAGCATGGTCTTTGGCGTGGATTGCTTTGATGCCTTTATGGTTCTTAGTCGTAACCCGTCAAAGCCTGCGCCAGACGGCTTTATCTGGTTTCTGCTGGGGGATTGGCTATCAAGGCTTAGCCCTATTTTGGATTACAGGTGTTCATCCCATGGATTGGATGGGAGTACCCTGGTTAGCCAGTTTAGCGATCGCGCTTTTTTGCTGGGCGTTTATTACCCTCTGGGGGACGGTGCTTGTGGTGCTGTGGGCGGTGGGGATGACGGCGTTCAATTCAATGTTGAATCGTCAAGGTGCAAAATTTAAGACCCTCACTCGCGTCTTGGTGGGAATTGCCCTCTGGTGTGGCTTAGAAGCCTTCTGGACCTTAGGCGATCTCAACTGGACATCCCTGGCTTATACCCAGAGTCCCCATAATTTATGGATTTTGCATCTGGGTCAGATTTCGGGTCCGTTTACGGTAACTGCAGCCGTTGTTGCTGTAAATGGGTTAATCGCCGAAGCTGGGATTAGTTATTTCTCAAATCGAACCAAACGAGTTACTGATTCTAACGCAAAGCAGAAACTTATCCTAGCCTTAGGACTCCTCATCGGTTTCCATCTGATTGGATTTGGACTCTACAGTCGCCCTCTGATTCAACCGACTCAAGCCGCCTTCAAGGTTGGCATTATTCAAGGGAATATTCCGAACACAATTAAACTCTACCGAGATGGTTTGAGTCGGGCAATTGAAAATTATACCAACGGTTACAACGCCTTAGCTGATCAAGGAGTTGAGGCAGTTTTGACACCCGAAACAGCTTTGCCATTTATCTGGGATGAACAGGATAATCAATTTCGCTCACCCGTTCCGTTTTATCAATACAAACTCGACCGTTTCAAACAAGCTATTTTAGAAAAAGGTGTGCTGGTTTGGCTGGGGGCGTTTGGTGAAAAAGGGGATAGCCTTACCAATAGCTTATTTACGATTACAGGTACGGGTAAAACCATCAGCCGCTATAACAAAGTTATTCTTGTACCTTTAGGAGAATATATTCCCTTTGAGGAACTATTCGGCGGTTTAATTGATCGACTTTCCCCCTTAGATGCCCATTTAGCCGCAGGTCAACCCAACCAACAGTTTGCCACACCTTTTGGTCGTGCGATCGCGGGGATTTGTTATGAGTCAGCCTTTGCCTATCATTTCCGCCATCAAGCCGCCAGGGAGGGTGAGTTTATTCTCAGTGCCTCAAATAATGCTCATTATAGTGAAACCATGCCCGCCCAACATCACGCCCAAGATGTGATGCGAGCCATTGAAACAGACCGGTGGGCAGTACGGGCGACGAATACGGGCTATTCTGGCATTGTAGATCCTCATGGGAGAACCTTATGGCTTTCTGGGATTAATACATACCAGATTCACGCGGCGACAATATATCGGCGACAAACCCAGACGCTTTACGTGCGCTGGGGAAATTGGTTAACTCCGACATTATTAGGATTGGCGATTGTGGCGTTTATCGTGAGTCGCTTGAATCTTCACCAATAGACAAGAGTTAACGGTAAAGCGGGAGACGCGAATGGCAAATTTAGAGCATCTGAGATTACTTCAGCAAGGTGCAGTTGGCTGGATTAAATGGAGAAATCAACATCAAACCATAGAACCCGATTTGAGCGAGGCTAACCTAGAAGGCGCTAACCTCAGAGGCGCTAACCTGAAGCACGTTAACCTGAAAGGGGCGCAGTTAGAGTCGGCGAATCTAATCACCGCCAACCTAACAAAAGCCAACCTGAGCCTTGCTTATCTGAGTCTGGCTAATCTGATTGACGCTAATCTCATCGAAGCTTCCTTAGTCAGCGCTCATTTGATGCAAGCGGAACTCAGTTATGCTGATCTAAGCCATGCTAACTTAATCGGCGCTGATCTCAGAAGCGCTAAGTTGATGAACGTTAATCTGAGTCATGCTAATCTGATTGGCACAGACTTGAGAGAGGCAAACCTGAAAGGCGCAATGCTCAATGAAGCCAATTTGAGACGCAGCAATCTCAGTGAAGCCAGCTTGATTCATGCCCATCTTAACCGGGCTAATTTGAGTCATGCTAACCTCCATGAAGCCGAATTGATTGGTGCTTACCTCTACCAAGCTGACTTGGAAAAGGCTAACCTGAGTCAGGCTCATTTGGGTAGTGCTTATCTGTTTGGGGTAAACCTCAGCGCCGCCGATTTAGAAGGAACAGATTTGAGATGGGCGAATCTCACAGCAGCAAATCTCCAAGCCGCTAACCTCAAAGGCGCTAGATTGGAAGGTACCCATCTTGACAAAGCGAATCTGACAGGGGCAAATTTAGATGATTGTAACCTAGAGGGTGCTAGTCTCCAAGGGACAATTCTGCCCGAGGGGACGATTCATTGATAGGGGAGGTATTAGCTGTTCAGTTATTTCTGCTGTACGCCCGCAAACCGTAGGGGCGCACCGACCTGCGCCCTTGTATCAAAGCGACGTGTCCCCGATTCAATAATCACCTCTTCCCCAATGTCTGATCGAGTGCATCCCAGACACGCTACGATGATTGACAACCGGGATAATTGGGAAGCTACTATGCCACGAACACAGCGTAACGATAACTTTGTTGATAAAACCTTCACGGTAATGGCAGATCTAATTCTTAAGGTTTTGCCAACCAACAAGAGAGCGAAAGAAGCATTTGTCTATTACCGAGATGGTATGTCTGCTCAGGGAGATGGCGAATATGCCGAAGCTTTGGATAACTACAAGCAAGCGTTGGAGTTAGAAGAAGATTCCTATGACCGCGGCTTGATTCTATACAACATGGCGTTAATTTATACCAGCAACGGTGAGCATGAGACAGCATTAGAGTACTACCATCAAGCCCTCGACTCTAATCCCCGTCTCCCCCAAGCGCTGAATAATGTTGCTGTCATTTACCACTTCCAAGGTGAGAAGCAGAAGGAAGCAGGAAATGATGAAGCCGCAGAAAAGTTGTTTGAGCAAGCCGCCGAGTATTGGAAACGAGCGATTCGTCTGGCTCCTAATAACTACTTGGAAGCCCAAAATTGGCTAAAAACTAGCGGACGTTCAGCTATTGATATCTATTTTTAGTGATCGTCATTTGTCATTTGTCCTTGGTCATTGACTAGGGAAGAATCAAAAATTAACAATCAACAATCATGATTGACCTAGAACAAGTTCGCAAAGTCGCTAATCTGGCGCGTTTGGAATTGACTTCTGAAGAAGAAGATCAATTTTTGCCGCAGCTTAATAGCATTTTGGATTACTTTCAACAGCTTAGTGAATTGGATACAGAAAATGTTCCGCCAACGACTAGAGCTATTGATGTGAGTAATGTGACCCGACCTGACCAACTTCAACGATATCCGGAGCGGGATGCTTTATTGGCAGAAGCTCCTGACCAAGATGGGGACTTTTTTAAAGTGCCGCAAATCCTCAGTACGGAAGAGTAACGCTGAATTTGTCCTTCGTCTTTGGTTATGTGCCGTTTTTTTTGAGAATAACCAAGGGCGAAGGATGACAAGATGAAATAGAGAATTGAATAACATAAATTTGGGATAATTAACAAAGCGTTGAAATAGGGAGAAAATATGGCAACTGGAATGCTGGTGAATGGACAATGGACAAAGGAACCTTACCAGCAAGACCCTCAGGGGCGATTTATGCGAAATCCGACCAAGTTTCATAACTGGGTGAGTGCGGATGGTTCTACAGGGTTTAAAGCTGAGTCGGGACGCTACCATCTCTATGTGTCTCTCGCTTGTCCGTGGGCGCACCGCACGCTGATTATGCGGAAATTAAAGGGTTTGGAGGAGGCAATTAGCCTCTCAATTGTTGACCCGTTTATGGATGAGGACGGATGGGAATTTTCTGATGCTCCCGGTTGTATCCCGGATACGGTTCATGGGTCTCGTTATTTGCGACAAGTGTATCTAAAAGCTGACCCGAACTGTACCGGACGAGTGACAGTCCCTGTGCTTTGGGATAAACAAAAGAATACGATCGCGAATAATGAATCCCGTGAGATTATCCGCATGTTCGATACGGAATTTGAGGCGATCGCGAAATCTCAGGTTAGCTTCTATCCCGATCATCTGCAAGCAGAAATCGATCGCGCGATTGACAGAATTTACCAACCGATCAACAATGGTGTATACCGTGCTGGGTTCGCCACGACTCAGACGGCTTATGACGAGGCGGTAACAGAACTTTTTGAAGAACTAGACTATTGGGAAGCCGTTCTATCCCAGCAACCTTATCTGTGTGGCGATCGCATAACGGAAGCCGATTGGTGCATGTTCACCTCCCTGTTTCGCTTTGACCCTGTTTACTACGTGCATTTTAAGTGCAACTTACGCCGAATTAGCGATTATCCCCATCTGGGAAATTATCTCAAAGATCTCTATGAGCAACCGGGTGTTAGTGATACCTGTAACCTTGACCAGATCAAGCAACACTATTACAAAAGCCATCCCCACATTAACCCGACTCGCATTGTACCCAAAGGGCCAGTAATTGATTGGGTGATGGGGTAAGTGTTGAGTGTGTAGGGGCGGGTTTTACAGATACCATTCAGAAGCAAACCGTTAACTTAACTCGCGCCCGCCCTGACTGAGTGTTGAGTCAACTCCCCCAGCTTCAAGCAGCGCCTGTGTTCCCCCATCTCCCTCATCTTCACAAATTTTCACCGATAGGGTGAAATATATTCAGGAGCATACATAATTTAGTAGTATTGTCAATACTATTTGTCTTACGATATTGAGATCGGTAGAGTCTAATTTAAGCCATAGGTGAGGTAGCATCTGAGATAGTCCCAATGGATTACTCACGGCTCCTGATCCCCAATCACCACCCGACTAGCGAGAGAAGGCAAGCTGCCAAGGCGTTTACACCAGGTTGCACTATGATTTCTAATTTATCGGAACAGTCCCATTATCCAGAAAGTGCCAGTAGCGGATTACAAATCGCCAGAGGATTAAAAGCTAAATCACAAAACTATAAACGATTGCTGGTGGAGGTGTTGAAATGGACAGGAGGACAACCCTTCCTCACCCAGCAGCTTTGTCGATTGATCGCTCAAGCACCTGATGCACCGTCGAAAGGAGCAGAAGCGCAATGGGTGGAAAACTTAGTGCGATCGCGCTGGATCGAGAATTGGGAGCAGCAACCGGAACTGATGCATTTGCAGACGATCCGCGATCGCTTGCTCAGACGCAAACACCGCAGTCATAAGCTGTTGCTGGTGTATCAGCGAATCCTCCAACAAGGAGAAGCGATCGCTAATGACAGTTCCGAACAGAAGGAACTGCGGATGATGGGGTTAATCCTCAAGCATCAAGGGAAAGTTAGGATTCACAATCGCATCTATGAATCAGTCTTTAACCAAGAATGGGTCAATCAGGCTTTAAAAACCATCCAAGCGGATTTAGAACCAGGGGACTCGGAATTTCTCAAAGCCTTAGCAGAATTAGAACGAAAACTCCTGGTTTCCCAAGTGGAAATCTTATCAAAAGCCGATACGGAATCCGAGGATGAAGGTTCGGCGCAAGCCCTTTATGAGGTGCTGCGCGATGTCACCTCTAAAGTCGGCGAATTACTCGGTGCTGATCGCGCCACCATTTTCTTACTTAATGACGAGAAGACAGAACTTTGGTCATTAGTGGCGGAGAATGAAGAAGGGGAATTCCTGGATATTCAAGTGCGAGTCGGGGAAGGGATTGCCGGTCAGGTGGCTCAGACGAAAAAGGTGATCCATATTCCCGACAATGTTTATGATGATCCACGCGCCGCCCTGGTTAAAGAATTTGACAAAAAATATAGTTACCGCACTGAAAACATCTTGGCATTTCCCATTTTAAGTGAAAGCCAAGAAGTGATTGCGGTGATTCAGCTACTGAATAAATTACCCACCGATGAGCAATCTGACAAGCGACCCAAAGGATTCACCACCTTAGACTTAGAACGGTTGGCAAAATGTGTGGTTCCAGTGCGGCGAATTCTGGAAAGTTGCCAATCCTGTTATAAGGTCATGAAAAAGCTGCGGGCGACAGCAGCGTTAGCGGAAGCCACGCGATCGCTCGATC
Source organism: Coleofasciculus sp. G1-WW12-02 (assembly GCF_040219735.1). Lineage (NCBI taxonomy): Bacteria > Bacillati > Cyanobacteriota > Cyanophyceae > Coleofasciculales > Coleofasciculaceae > Coleofasciculus > Coleofasciculus sp. G1-WW12-02. Next base: position 34,440 of record NZ_JAVJRX010000157.1, read on the forward strand.
AGATTAACTTAGATACCAAAGCAATTTTGCAGCGGGTAATGAATACCGCCAAGAAGCTGCTGAACGCCGATCGCAGTACCTTGTGGTTAGTGGATCGCGATCGCGGAGACTTATGGACGGAACTTCCAGGGAAAGGAGAGGTGCGCTGTGATATTGGGGTGGGCTTTGCGGGTCAAGTGGCGCAAACCCGCCAACCGATGATTATCCCCTTCGACCTCTACGATCATCCCAGTGCGGAAAATGCCAAAAAAACGGATGAACAAACCCGCTACCGTACCTGTAGCCTCCTCTGTATGCCCGTTGTTAGTCCAGATGGGGAATTATTGGGCGTAACCCAACTGATTAACAAGCGCAAACCCGGAGATCATCCAGAGTATAACAAAGACGAGTGGCCCCACGTTCCCAGTTACTTTAAAGCGAGTTTTGATAAAAATGACCGCCAGTCCATGCAAGTCTTTAACGAACGAGTGGGCGTAATCCTGCAATTTGTCAAGACCCATGAGACACTAAAACAGCTTGCTCAAATTGAGCCAAAAGAATCCGTTTATAACACCCTGGCAATTCTTAGTAATTCCGTTGCCGATCAGAGTGATGAAGCGCTCTACAATGCGCTGTATTATACGTTGAGCTTTGTCACCAACTCGATTAACAAACTCTTAGGCGCAGAACAGACCACGATTTTCCTAGTGGATGCCGAACAAAGCATCTTTTGGTCATTAGTCTGGAACCCCAGAACCCTAAATGCTCAAGAGATTCGGGTGTCCGCCACCCTAGGAATCGCCAGTAAAATTGTTGAGTCTCGTTCAGTCAAAGCCAGCAAAAACCCCAGAAAACTGAATGATCTGTTAATCCATATTGGCTTAGAACCTGACGCGATCAAACACATCGAAAACCTGTTGTTATTCCCGGTTGTAGACTCGAAAGGGAAAGTGATGGCTATTATTCGGTCATTTAACAAATTCATATTTACCTATGAACCGGGAGGGACGTTATCCGAACAAATCGAAATCAATGGCTTTACCCAAGCCGATGCCCAGAAATTGCAGGAACGTATGACATCCACGTTACCCATTCTGCAAGGGTTCCAAGCATTTCACCGGGAAATCCGCAATATTCAGGAACAACGCAAGGCGATCGATCCCCTCTATCAAGCCATTAGTTTAGTTAGTAGCAGTAGTGGCGGAAATGCCGAAGAAATCATCCAAACGGTGATGCAAGCGGCAAAACAACTGACCCATGCTGATCGCACCACCCTTTGGTTAATTGATTACCAAACTCAGGAATTATGGACAAAAATTCCCCAAGCCGATGGATCATTAATGGAAACGCGAGTACCTTTAGGAGAAGGGTTTGCTGGGAAAGTTGCCCAAACCGGTCAACCGTTAAACATTCCCTTTGACCTCTACGATCACCCCGATTCTGATATCGCCCGCAGAACAGACGCCAAAACCCATTATCGGACATGCAGTCTGTTATGTATGCCTGTTTTAAGTTGTGATGGTGAGTTACTTGCCGTTACCCAACTCGTGAACAAACGTCATGGTGAGGATACGACGGAGTATGATCCATCCAATTGGCCCCAAGTTCCTGAGTACTTTAAAGCCAGTTTTGATGAAAATGATCAACGGGACATGGAAATTTTTAACAATCAAGTGGGTGTTGTGCTTCCAGGTATTATTCGTTGATTGAGTTTGTACCAGACGTGCCATGGCGCGTCTGTTTTGAGTGACCAATAACAAACTGAACAATGAACAATTTCTAACTGCTAAATACCTGAGCCAAATCTTCATTGGACGTTCCCAAGATGCGTGCCAATCGATTGAGTTCGCTATCACTGAATCCATCCCGTACTTCGATTAGCTCTTCCATGGATTTTCCTAAAATTCGGGATAATGACTTAAGCTGGCTATCCGGAATATCTTTACCTTGGAATATATCTTTAAGTTGTTGCGGCGCTAATTTGTAAGAGGCACAAAACCGAACAAATTCTCGATTACTAATATCGAGGGCTTGCTGTCTTTCCCGCAGTAAAAAAGCGATAGCACGAGTTCCATGTTCCGGACGTTTAGCTCTGTCCAGATAATCCTGGATGCGCCGGTCGAGATGATTTATGCTAATCCCAGCTTGTTTAAGCAAATCGATACAGGCTAATTTTAAGGCTTTGTTTAACATTTCATTTTCTTCATGGAGTCGTTCGTACTCATTAAAGATTTCCACCATCTTCGCCGCAAATTCTGGCGTACAAAACCCAACTTCCATATCCTCGCAGGAAATGGCAATATAGGAGCGGTAGTGGTTCAGTTGCAAACGCAATGTCTGGTTATTTTGGCGCATAAGTCCAACGTTTTTAGTAAAAAAACTATTCTAGGGGAGTTATTTGACCAATTGTGCCAAAGTATAGTTCATAAGGATAGTGGCGTAGAATGCAAGAGTTTATAATATAGCGCCTCCGCCAAAAAATTGGTGATCTTGCTCTCCCACCTGACTGAGGAATGTTGGAGAATTAGACTAATCCCAGCTCAGCCCATTCTGAGACTGCCTTCAGCTTACCTGCTAGACCACCGATTTGGTCAACGTGAGAATAGGGAATTTCATCTGCCACCTGACTCTCATCCACAAAACCAGTATAGTGTCAATAAATTAAATAGAATCTGTCCTGCTATAACGAAATCCCACCCTAGTCAGGAGCTAGGATGGGGCGTTCGAGTCTACGGAAACCGAGGATGAGAGTCTGGGAAGTGTCTGAGAACTTAGTTGAGAGGGATTGTCTGTGTGGGGTTTTCGGTAACCGTCAAGCTCAGCGTTTCCAACCGCTTCATTTTCTAGGCGTTAACGAAGTGTACAGGGTTGTTAAGGGCAGAAGGTGAAACGGAGGATTGAATAATCGCAATTAGGTCGCCTTGGAAAGAAATCGTCATCCCTGGCGGGAGGAAACCACTAGACATACCAAACTCCAGATCATTAAACAAGGTATCCGAAGCCAGTTGGATTGTGTCTTGACCCAGAGTAAAGTCAGTGATCAAGGCAAAGTCAGCATTACCGCCACCAACGTAGTAGAGTTCCGGCTCTCCCCGCTCGATACCGACTACAGTGCCATCGTCACCCAGGACAAAGGTATCCTCTCCTTGACCGCCAGTGAGAGTATCCCGCTCGAAGGGAGCCAATGGGTTGGTGAGCGTACCACCAAATCCAAATGCTGGGACAAAGGGGTCAACGCCAATCAGCACATCATTTCCATCGCCGCCATCGAGAGAGTCACTGCCAACCCCAGCAACGAGTATATCTGCGTCATTTCCGCCGTTGAGAGTGTCATTCCCTAGGCTACCAAAGAGGGTATCGTTGCCACTGTCGCCATTGAGGATATCATCCCCAGCTTCACCGTCAGCACGATCATTACCATCTCCGCCAAAGACTTGATCATTGCCAGAACCCGAAAAAAATGAATCATCGTCAGCTCCGCCCAGGAGTGTATCATTACCTAACCCGCCATTGATAACATCAGCCCCAGCGTCACCCTGAATGATATCATTCCCATCCTCACCAAAAAGTCGGTCAGCGCCAGCACCACCCGTGATAATATCATTACCATTGCCACCAAAGACAACATCAGCGCCATTGTTACCTTGGAGCAAATCATCCCCATCATTACCATTGATGTTGTCAGCTCCGCCGCCACCATTAATGGTGTCATTACCAGCTTCACCAAAGATAACATCAGCGCCAGCGCCACCATTGATTAGGTCATTCCCGCCGATGCCAAATAATTGAGAGTCACCGAAAATAACATCAGCGCCACCCTCTCCATTGAGTACGTCATTGCCACCACCACCAATAATGACGTCAACGCCACCGCCGCCAAAGACTGTATCGTCGCCATCAAGACTAAAGATGCCATCATTGCCGTCGAGGGCGAAAATTTGATCGGGTTCATTGGTGCCAACGATGGCAACATCATCATTAGGCGTGCCAATGATGAAATTCAAGGAAAATGCTTGGGGAGCTAATGAAAGCATTTCAGCCTCCACTTCCTTAAGTGCTTTCATCGAAAGGGGTTTACCTTTCTCGAAAGCCGATCTTAAGTTCCGGAGATAGTTGGTGGAGCGTCGAGAAATTCGAGGCTGAAACTTAGATGTCATAACGTTTTCCTTTTTTAATGGATTGCTAAATCATAAATTTCACTTTGTCAGAGTTTATCAGACTAAAAAATTAGTAAATGCGAAGTTAATTAAATTTAATAAAAACCTCGCTTCACTGGCTTAATCTGTGCCAACATTTAAACAAGTTGCTCCGCACTGCCCCTATTGCACAGACGTTGTAATGTGGTGGTAAAGTCGGGATAGGAAATGGTTGCGGCTTCTGCACCGTGGATGGTGGTAATTCCTTTAGCGTTGAGTGCCGCGATCGCAAGACTCATGCTGATCCGGTGATCGGTATGACTGTCAACCTCTGTACCCGTTAGGGGGGTGTTTCCAGTGATTTCTAACCCATCGGGGAGTTCTGTAATCTTTGCACCCATCCGGTTTAACTGAGACGCCATAACCGCGAGGCGATCGCTTTCTTTAACCCGAAGTTCTGCGGCGTCTTGAATTACGGTGGTTCCCTGGGCGAAAACAGCCGCAACTGCCAAAATGGGAATCTCATCAATTAAACGGGGAATTAAATCCCCAGCGATTTCACAAGCGTTGAGGCGACTATAGCGAACTCGGATATCAGCAACTGGTTCTCCCGCCACTATCCGTTGATTTTCCAACTGGATATCCGCATTCATCATCGCCAGGGCGTCTAAAATACCCGTGCGGGTGGGGTTAACACCAATATTTTCAATCAATAAGTCAGAATCTGGAACAATCGCCCCAGCGACTAACCAAAACGCAGCGGAACTAATATCGCCGGGAACAATCACCGTTTGTCCCTGGAGTTGCGCCGGACCCGTGACTGTAGCACTGTGGGTTTCTGGGTCAACGGTAATCTTAGCACCAAAAGCCTTAAGCATCCGTTCGCTGTGGTCACGAGACAGGGCGGGTTCTGTTACTGTTGTGTCCCCGTCTGCCATTAACCCTGCTAATAGGATACAGGATTTAACTTGGGCAGAGGCGATGGGGGAATGGTAATGAATTGGCTTGAGGCGTTGTCCCTGAATTGCTAGGGGGGCTAATGAACCATTCCCCCGCCCCCAGATTTGGGCACCCATTTGTTGCAAGGGTTGCACCACACGAGACATAGGGCGCGATCGCAAGGATTTATCTCCGGTTACAGTAAAAAAGCGTCCGGGGTGGGAGGCTAAAAGTCCCAGCATTAGCCGCAGGGTAGTCCCAGAGTTACCCGCATTTAAGATATCCACAGGTTCTTGTAATTCTCCCACACCCACGCCCTTAACGATAACCGCTGCGGCGTTGAGTACAGAGATTTCGGCACCCATAGCTTGGAAACAAACGGCGGTACTGCGCGGATCATCGCCCAATAGGAGTCCCTGGATGCGAGTTTCCCCTTGCGCGATCGCACCCAACATCAACGCGCGGTGGGAGATAGATTTATCACCGGGAACCTGGAGATTTCCTTTCAGAAACAATCCCGATGGCGGGCGGGTGATGATCAAATCAAGTTGCGTTTCGATTTGCTTCAGGGTGACAACCGTGACGGGCATAGGTATGGAGGGGTTTAACAGAGGGACATAGAATTGTATCAAAGATAATTGTATCGGGGTAATGGGGGAGATGATGAATGATCCATGATTATGTAGGGGCGGGTTTCACAACCATCGTTTTTTTTCCGCCCTAATGTCACTAAACCCGCCCCGCCCAAATGATGAATTCCCGATTCCCTATGTCCTGTTCCCTCTTGTTTGATCAATGACTAACCCAAAATTTTGGAAACCCGTTTATCAACTGTTTAAACCTGAAGAACCCCTGGAAAAGCCTGAAGATATTCGGGATTTTTACGTTTCGCGATCGGATAGTCCCGTTGAGCATTTAGTCAACGCATTGGAAATGGAAGATGACCCCGCCAAATTTTTACTATCGGGTCACACAGGTAGCGGTAAAACCACAGAATTACATCGCGTTGAACATTGTTTAGCTGATAACTATACCGTAATCTGGATTGACACCGCCACCGCCCTTGACCGTTATAATATCGGTTATGCCGAAGTCGTGGTCTTAATTGGTCAAGAAATTTGTCGTCAAGCGATTAAACCCGGGTGGTGGTCACGCAAAGATGACCGTTTACTCAAGGATTTAGAAGACAGTCTGAAAACCGTTATTTATCAAGATAAAACTAATTCCGTTGAAGGATTAGCCCTACCCGATCTGCTGACCAAAATGGGCATGACCTTAAAATTAGGGCTAACGCGAGAAATGACGAGAAGCTTGAATATTCGCCCAATGTTAAGTGAAATTATCGCTAAAGTCAATGCAATTATTCAATCCGCAGAAAACGATAGAAAGCAAAAACTATTAGTCATTGTCGATGGATTAGATCGTCATGATCAGATGACCGCCTTAGAAATGTTTGCCAGTCCTCTGCTGACAGAACTGGATTGTCATATCATCTACACTATACCCATTTCCCTGCGGTATTCTCCCAGTTTTCGCCAACCGATGCAGCGATTTCAAGACTGTTTAGACTTGGCGAATATTCCCGTATTTGAATGTGACACCAATTTATGTCCCACAACCCAGCCGGATCAGATGGGGCGACAGATATTAAAACAGGTGATTGAAAAGCGATTAGCGCGATTAACCCATTATAATACCCAAGACTTGTTTACCCCAGAAGCCTTAGAACTACTGTGTGAAAAAAGTGGGGGAGTGATGCGAGATTTAATTCGTTTAGGGCGAACAGCCTGTCAAGTGGCGGTGAAACAGAAAGCCACCTCTGTGGATCAAGCCGTAGCTGAACAAGCGGTAAAAGAAGAACGACAAGCGTATACCATTAGTGATTATCAGTTTACGGAATTAGCCGCGATTCACCGAACTGGACGATTAACCACAAAAACCCATACATTGCCGAATAAAGGAGAATTTGTGATTAGCGATGAACTCCTGCAAAATAAATTTGTTTTAGGCTATTATGATAAAAATCAGAATCCTTGGTTTGATGTAAATCCGATATTGATTGAAGACTTACAGCGATGGCAAGCGACTCAAGGATGATTCGTCATTTGCCATTTGTAATCATTCGTAGGGTGGGTTAGGCGGTGTTAAACTTAGGAAATAACCATTTAATTAATATCCGCCGTAACCCACCAACATCCTGAAATGTCATCATATAAAATCTCGGATGACCTCATTTTCAATCCAACCGCAAACCCTTTACGTAGGGGCGCACGTCGGTGCGCCCTATCACCAACGTGCGCCTACCCGTTTTTATCATCAGGGATTTGGTTAGGTTTCCTTGCGTTTTCCCAACCTAATATCGCATTAATGTTAAGGTCAGGACGGGTTTTGTTGAAACGTTATCAGTAATCCAAAAATCAAGCGTCTAAACCCGCCCCTACATCGGATAAAATCGGATAAAACATCGCACAAAAACAGAGAATCAATCAAATTACCAATCCACTCATAATCTTCCCAATATTGCCCAATTCGTTAAATCCCTCTGCGCCCCTCTGCGCCAACCTCTGCGTCCTCTGCGTTAAAAAAACATAACACCCCAACACATCAAAATCATCTACAATCAGACTAAGCATCAGGACGGATTGACCATGGCAATCGACATTCCCCCCATAAACAATCTAAATCAACCTGACCAGGAAACCTTAGACGATTTAGCCACCACCCTAGAATTATCCGACGGGACAACTATTGTTTTTGCCATCGCCCCCGAAAGCGCCCCCAATCATCCCGTCGTCGAACAATTAAAATCCGTCCTCAACCCCGATGAATTTCAGATTGAGAACTTCTTTTATAGTCAAGAGTCTCTGATTGCGTTTCTCTACGCTTTAGAAAAGAGAATCCCCATTAACCCAGACGCAAAAGACGAATCCAAACGTCCAGTCATTATGGCGTTTGGGATTGAACAATTACCTCGCCCCCGGATACTGAAGGAACTGAAACGATTGAATCTGGGACGAGAGGCGCTGTTTTCACGGGAGATTGTCCTGATATTTTGGCTGAATAAGCGGGATTTCTTAGAGGCGTTTCGCGGTTATGCGCCGGATTTTTGGGATTGGCGGGAAAAGGTGGTTAAGTTTACCACTCGTCCGCCGTTGAATCTTCTACTTTATCCCTATTTAGAGAGTTTAATTGCGGAGAATTCTTATCTGAAAATGAGTGGCGTGATGCAAGTTCAGCGCCAAGTGGATATTTTTTTGGATCAAGTTTATGTGTCCCTACAGGCGGAACGTCAGCAGCAGGTGACGGAGTTTAAGGGGGGGAGTAAGTTAGGTTTTGAAACACAGAGGTACGCCGAGGTTGGCGCGGAGAGTCGCAAGGGGATGGAGTTTGCGCCGTCGGAAATGAGTACAAAAACGGTGACGCATAAGGTGGATTTAGCGGAGGCGGTGGGGAGGTGTCACTATAGTGTAATTTTAGGTGATCCGGGGGCGGGAAAAACCACACTTTTGCGATATCTGGCGCTGCATTTTGCCATGGCGCAACGGGATGGGAAAGAGAGGGTTTTGGTGGAAAATGTAGAGACGTACCATGGTACGTCTGGGAATGCAGGAAATAAGGACGAATTGTCCCAATCTTCAGCCACCAATCCTGAATCATTAGGGAATATTCGTTTCCCGGTGTTTTTACGAGTTGCGGATTATGCGGAACGGTTGGTGAAACAGCCAGAGTTGAGTTTGTTGGCGTTTCTGGAGGAGTTTTATCAGCAGTGGGAGGCGGATGTTCGGGATGTGAACGATGAATGTAAAGACGTAGCATGCTACGTCTCTACACTGCTGTGTGAAAAGATGCGTCAGGGTGAATGCTTGGTGCTGCTGGATGGTTTGGATGAGGTATTTAATCAGACTAGCCGTCAGCAGATTGTTAAACAAATAGAGGCGTTTGTTACCGATTATCCCGATAACAAGTATGTGATTACCAGCCGGATTGCTGGCTATCAGGATGTGAAATTAGGCAGTCGCTTTACCCAGTTTACGATTACTCAGATGGAATTTGAGCAGGTAGAGCGATTCCTGCGTCGCTGGTGTCTGGCGATTGAAAAAGCCCAGAAACTCGATGAAACGGAAGAGGTTTGGCGACGAGAGGCGGAGAAAGAAGCTGAGGAACTGTTGGAGGCAATTCAAGAGAATGAAGGGGTCAAACGCCTCACCGGAAATCCCCTATTATTAACCATTTTGGCATTAATTCATCGCAATGGGTCGCGCCTCCCGAATCGGCGGGTGGAACTGTATGCGTTGGCGGTGAAAACGTTGATAGAAGATTGGCAATTGAGTAAGAATTTACCCGATGCGCCGCAGGTAGTGCTGCGGGAAAGTGAGGTCATTGAACTTTTAGCACCTCTGGCGTATTGGATGCATGAGAAAAAACCATCGGGGTTAATTACTCAAGCGGAAGCGGAAGCGCAGTTAGGGGAAAAATTGGCAGCGTTAAATGATGAAGATGTGGAAGCGGATAGTGTGAAAAAAGCCGTACAGGAATTTTTGCGGCGGGTACGGGAAACGACGGGGTTATTTGTCGAACGTGCGCCCAATGTTTATGGGTTTATGCATTTAACTTTTGAGGAGTATTTGACAGCGCGGTATATTGCCGATAATGACGTGAGTGAGACTCTGGAGATTATCCAGAAACATCAGGATGATCCGCGTTGGCAAGAACCAATTTTATTGGCATTGGGGTATTTGGGAATTCATAGTCCTAAGCAGGTGAAGCATTTAGTGGAACGGTTGTTTAAGGGGTTGGACGAGTATCAACCTGTTCTGGGAGAGGGAGAAATTCAGGTTAAAAATAGTTCATCAAGTAAGCCGATTTTACGGTGGTCAGTTTTGGCGGAAGATGGGACAATTTCCTGGCGTGAATCTGCATCGATATTGAAAGAATTGCTATTTGCAGGTCAGGTTGTGGCTGAAGTTGAGGTGAATAGCCGGATTCGGTCAAAGGTGATTGAGAAGTTAGGTGTGACCTATTTGGGATTGGATGAGGAGTTTGAGAATGAAACGATTAAACAGGTATTGAGATTGCTGCGACAAATTGAACGATTTAATCAGAAAGGGGAAGTGATCCGTTATTTGCGTCAAGAAGTTGAGGAGGCTCAAGAAATAGCGGAACGACGAGTGAAAGCACAGTCAGCTATTTTATATGTAGCTTGTGGTGAATCGGGCGCAGGATTAGTAGATTGTGTGACGGAGATTGTTCATCAGTTAGAACCAACTCTGTTTTGTTCGATTAAGGATTTAATGGAAGAATTAGGGGAAGAAATGACTCCAGCCTTGGAGGTAACTCGACAAAATCAGAGTGGTGGGTTAATGGGATTAACCTTTGTCACGGCTATGTCTTATCTGCGAAGTGATGATTATGAGAAAGCCATTCCTCTTTTAGACGAGATAACTGGGCAAAATAACAGTGGGATTCAGGCTTATATCGATTGGTCACTGGCGGCGGCTTATCAGGGAGTGAATAAATTTGACCAAGCAATTGATGCTTATCAAGCTTGTTTTGAAAAGCTGGAGCCATATATCGAGCCAACCGCTTTGATGATTTTCTGGAGAAATTGGGGTATTTGTTACCGATTACATGAAAAATATGAACAGGCGCTTGCTTGCTTTGAGCGGATGTTGACGATAGCTAGAGAGGTTGACAAGCCTAAAGCTGAATCACTTGCTCTTTATCATATAGGAAGAACCTATAAAAGTTGGGGTAAATATGAACAAGCAATAGATTATTATCACCAAAGCCGTGAAATCGATGAGCAATTAGACAAAAAGCAGGATGTGGCTAATCAGTGGTACTGGCTAGCTGATTGCTATCGAGACTGGGGACAGTATGAGCAAGCGATAGAGTGTCAACAAAAGGATTTAACCATTCGCCAGCAGCTAGATGACCAACAGAATATCGCTTTAGCCTACTATCAATTGGGTAGAATCTATCAGGATTGGGGAAAATATGAAGAGGTGATTGCACATTACCAAAAAAGCCGTGAACTCTATGAGCAATTAGATAAACAGAAGGATGTGGCTGATTCGTGGTACTGTCTAGCCGCTTGCTATCGCAACTGGGGACAATATGAAAAAGCGATAGAGTGTGAACAAAAGGATTTAGTGATTCGCCAGCAGCTAGATGACCAACCTAGTATCGCTGATGCCTACTTTCTGCTAGGTAGAATCTATCAGGATTGGGGCAAATATGACGATGCGATCGCACATCACCAACACAGCATTGAACTCTATGACAAATTAGACAAACATAAGGATGTCGCTAATCAGTGGTACAGGCTAGCTGATTGCTATCGAGACTGGGGACAGTATGAAAAAGCGATAGAGTGTCAACAAAAGTGTTTAGCCATTCGCCAGCAGCTAGATGACCAACAGAATATCGCTTTAGCCTACTATCAATTGGGTAGAATCTATCAAGATTGGGGTAAATATGAGGAGGCGATCGCACATTACCACCAAAGCCTTTCACTCTATGAGCAATTAGACAAACAGCAGGATGTCGCTACTCTGTGGTACAACATAGCTGTTTGCTATCGAGACTGGGGACAATATGAGAAAGCGATAGAGTGTGAACAAAAGGATTTAGCCATTCGCCAGCAGCTAGATGACCAACCCAATATCGCTGATGCCTACTATCAATTGGGTAGAATCTATCAGGATTGGGGCAAATATGAGGATGCGATCGCACATTTCCAACAAAGCCTTGGACTCTTGGAGCAATTAAAGAAACAGCAGGATGTCGCTACCCTGTGGTACAACCTAGCTGATTGCTATAGAGCTTGGGGACAATATGAGAAAGCGATTGAGTGTCAACAAAAGTGTTTAGCCATTCGCCAGCAGCTAGATGACCAACCCCTTATCGCTTTAGCCTACTATCAATTGGGTAGAATCTATCAGGATTGGAGCAAATATGAGGACGCGATCGCACATCACCAACAAAGCCTTTCACTCTATGAGCAATTAGACAAACAGCAGAATGTCGCTAATCAGTGGTACAACCTAGCTGATTGCTATCGAGACTGGGGACAATATGAGAAAGCCATAGAGTGTGAACAAAAGGATTTAGCGATTCGCCAGCAGCTAGATGACCAACCCAATATCGCTGATGCCTACTATCAATTGGGTAGAATATATCAGGATTGGGGCAAATATGACGATGCGATCGCACATCACCAACAAAGCCGTGATTTATACCAGCAAATCGGTCACAATGAACGCACGGCTAGAAGTTACAGATACATTGGTAAAACCCAACGCCTCCTCGCCCAAAATACCCCCGACACAACCGCAGCCCTCACCCTCCTCAGCCAAGCCGAAGAAAACATACGCCAAAGCATACAAATTAATACAAAAAACGACTACAAAAAGAACCTGGGGTATGATTACACCGCCCTCGCCCTCGTCTACGCTGAACGCTTCCATCAACTCCCGGCGGACGATTCTAACTTATGGGAACAAATCAGCCAATTTCAAACAAACTACACCCTCGGCTTAACCCACTTCCGCCAACTCGGACAAACCGTAGATAGTGCAGAAGAAACCCTGGATATCGCCCGCGCTTACTTACGAATTGACGCGATAAAATGGACAGGATGCACCGAATATAGAGACGAGACATCGCATATTTTGGAACCCCTGAACCAAGGGGAAATCCTCACCCGCGCCTCCTTGGAAACATTCCAAGCCTATAATCGCGGTAAACTGCAAGCCGCCGCGCAGCAACTCTTAGAGGAAATTCACCAGCGAATTTAGTTTGTAGTTGCGCTGTCTTCGCCATAAACGTCCCATCGCCAACCCCCAATTGAATTAGTAGTAAGGGCTTTATCACTTAATTTTGTTGGGTTTTCTAGGTCAACCCAACCTACAACTCGATCAGGTCACGATAATATCGTACCCCTACCAAATCATACCAAATCCGGGTTAGCCACCCCCTTTATAATCCAGTCCGCGCAGGCGGACTTTGTTTGTGTAGCTGCGACTTCCAGTCGCCGGGGCAAAAAGGGGGTTTCTTGGGTAGGGAACATTGCCGTGCCCTATTATCTAAATAGAGTTTGAATAACTATTATCAGAAAAACATCAATGTCTAAATCTCAGCAATATCCTATCCTTCATACAGCCCAGCCTAGTGCTGAATTTTACTCTATTTTTTCAGACACCGAAATCTTAGATATCATTCAAACATTAGCCACCCGACGGGAAATAGGCTTAAAATATTCCTACAAAGGTCAAGGCGCAACTATCTGGGATAAATTTTATCTCAACTATCTGCGTCCACGCTGGTATCGACCCGCTAATCGGGAAATTGACCTGTTAAGAGCTAATTTTGAAGTCATCACCCGCAAAATCCAAGCTGTCAACACCGTTAATCTTATCGATGTCGGCGCGGGTAATTCCTATCCCGTTAAAGATTTTATCCGTCGGCTGAATCGCTTGGGCAGAATCAATCGATATATCGCCTTAGACATTAGCGAAGACTTACTCAAGGTATCCCAGCAAAATATTAAAAAATGGTTTCCTAACATTGAGTTTATTGGCGACACGATTGATATAGAAAATAATTCATTGTCCCAAACCTTGTCAAACCATCAGATTAATCTAAAAACTGACGACACCGCCCAAATTATATTACATTTAGGCGTAACTATGGGTAATCATTACAATAGAACGGAAGTCCTGAAAAATTTTAGAGATAGCATGAGAAAGCATGATGTCCTGGTATTCACTAACGAAATTGGTTCTAACTCCCAATGGGATGGAACAGTGAGAGGGGGGTTAAAGTATCATGTGGATCAAGTCTATGCTTGGGTGAAAACTGCGATGGGTATTCAAGCTGAAGATTGTGAACTGGTGCGAAAGTATGAGCATAAAACCGATAGTATTGTGGCGACGATTAAATTCAGTCAGAACTATCGGATAAATTTCAGGTTAATGGGAGGGGATAGGAGTATTGAAATGGCTGAAGGGGAAGAGATTACGATTTGGAGACAGCATAAGTTTGAAATTTCTGAACTGGTGCAAGAAATAGAACAGGCTGGACTCCGACTTGTTCACTACAAGACTGACCAATATTTATCGAATATTATGGTAATTTGTGAAAATGAGCAATAGCTCCCTGGAAGTCACAGCTACACAAAAAAAGTCTACCTGCACGGACTAGATTATAAAGAGAGAAATAAATCTGGATAGGGACAAATGACTAAGGAAGAATAACGAAGGACAAAAAACGAATGAAAAATCGCCAAAATGCTAAATTTTTCTACCAACTGGCTAAATTACTCAATTCTGGTATAAATCTACAGCAAAGCTTAACCCTAGTGGGAAACGATTTAAACCCAGCGGTTAAACGCTATTTACAAAAAGTCAGTCTCGCCGTGGGTTCGGGTCAAGATTTCGCCACCGCCTTAACCTGTGAACGCGGTTATTTTAACCGTTGGACGATTAGCTTAATCCGTTTAGCTGAATATAGCGGTTCTCTCCCCCAAACCTGTCAAATGCTCGCCCAAGACGCTGAAACGCAAGGGAGACAAGAAGGATTATATGGGTCGGTAAAACGTTCAGCTATGGCGACAATTTGGGGATTTTTGGTGTTAACGGCGGCTATTTTTAACCCCAATCCAACCGGAATTATTAAACCAGAATTCTGGTTAAGAGGGTTAGCGATCGCGCTGCTATTATGGGTGATGATTGTCCTGGTATCTCGCTTTTCTAGTCCCTTGTGGCTGCAACTGGTGAGGCGGCTACCTATTTTCGGCAAAATTGTGCAGGCGCGATCGCTCCTCTATCTAGCTAAGTTACGATTACCGTTAAGTTGTGGGGTATCTCTCCTCACCGCCTTGGATTTACTGCGAGAGCATATCCCAGATACGGTAATGAAAGCCAAATTATCCTGGGCTACGCGGCGCGTCCGCATGGGTCAACCTTTGAGTCAGAGTCTCCAGGGTAAATTACCCCCTACAGCGCTACAGATGATTAGCACCGGGGAAGAAAGCGGAACCTTAGAGCAGACGCTGGAAACCTTAGCCCAACACTATGACAGCGAGTTGGAACAACGACTGCGATCGCTACAGGTTAGTTTACGACTTTTAAGCCTTGTGGTGATGGGAAGTTTGGTGGCGGTGGTGGGTATCCGAGGGATATCTGTGTTGCTGGATTCATTACCGGATTAACGCAGAGGTACGCAGAGGGAAGCGCAGAGGTACGCAGAGGGTTTCGGGGAATTGGAGGAAAAGCGCGATCGCATAAGCTACTGTAGATCTCAGTTCTTGCACCATTGGCTTCGGTGGGAAGGATACCTATCCGACAATAAATTAAATGAAGGGATTATGTATATTAATGAAATTGGAATGATTAATATCCGCTCAATTAAAAATTTATATTGGAAGATAAGTTTAGAACATTGTGCGGGGTGGCATGTAGTTATTGGCGACAATGGTTCAGGTAAGTCAACTTTCTTACGTGCTATTGCATTAGCTTTGTTTGGTCCAAGTAATGCTATTGCGCTTCGGCTAAATTGGAATGAGTGGTTAAACAAAAATGAAGACTATGGAGACAATGAAAATCCTGGAGAAATTTATGTCCATTTATTGTATGATAGCCGTTTTGACAAAATACCTGGAGGGTATAAATCGATTGGATTCCACGGTTTTCCTGTTTTGCTTCAATTTATCAAGAGCAAAAATGATGTCAAAATAGACGCTCCAGAAGTAGACGGGTATAATCCTAGACGAGGTTTATGGGGAAAAAGAGCTTGCTGGTTTTCGGCTGGGTTTGGTCCCTTTCGACGCTTCAGGGGTGGAAATAAAGATTATGACGAGCTTTTCTACTCTAATCCAAAAGTAGCGGCACACTTATCGTTGTTTGGTGAAGATGTGGCTCTAACTGAATGTTTACAGTGGCTGCAAGATTTACAATTCAAGAAACTCGAAGGTGATCCAGAAGGTAACTTGATTGATTCGGTGAAAGAGTTTGTCAATCAAAGCGAATTTTTGCCGCATCAAGCGCGTCTGGAACAGGTTTCCTCTAAAGGTGTTGAATTTTTTGATGGCAATGGTTGTCGATTGCCAGTTGAGGAATTGAGTGATGGGTATCGCTCAATTTTAAGCCTAACCTTTGAACTGATTCGCCAACTTACTAGAGTTTATGGCTATAAATCTATTTTTGATCCCAATGACAAAACAAAAATTATTCCTCCTGGTGTTGTCCTCATCGATGAAATTGATGCTCACCTTCATCCTACCTGGCAACGGCGAATCGGGATTTGGTTTCGGGAACATTTTCCCAATCTTCAATTTATTGTCACAACCCATAGTCCTCTAATTTGCCAAGCCGCAACCGTGGGAACAGTATGGCGTTTACCTAAACCAGGTAGTAACGAATCAGGGGCTATGGTAAGGGGGAAAGATTTAGATCGCTTACTTTATGGTAATGTCTTAGATGCTTATGGGACAGAAGCATTTGGGGCAGATGTGACCCGATCAGACGAATCAAAAAAGCGGTTACAACGGTTAGCTGAATTGAATCGGAAAGAACTACACGAACAACTGAGTGAAGATGAGCGAAATGAGCAAGAAAAACTGCGGGTAATGATGCCAACTTCACCCCATAAAGTCGGCTAATGAGATGCTCATGGGATTAAACAATATCCCTGAAATTTAATTGAGAAGCTTTCATTCATTTAAATTGGGTATTAGCAGCGAGCAAGATGCTCGCACTACATACAATGATTTCGCCATTATTGATATTAAGGTTTAAATGCGGAACAGATTATGAGAAAATTTTCCCATTATATCGGCGTGGCACACCGACGTGCGCCCATAAAACCCGCGATCTAATCCTAAGTGTAACAAAATAGTATAAGTCAAGAATGATACGGCTCCCCCATCGAAATTTACCTAAAAATGCTCAAAATCAATTAAATACCTGGCAAAATGAAATTAACGGTCTAAAAGATTACGCCGAAAGAGTTGATCGGGGAAAAAAAGCATTTGCCCAACGTAACAATTCAACAAACCCCACCTTTCGCAAAGTGCGTCAAACTTTAACCCAAATGTGCTGTGCCGCTCGTCGCTGTGGTTACTGTGAAGATTCTGTCGCTGATGAAGTAGAGCATATTAAACCCAAGGATCTATATCCTGAAGCCGTTTTTGTCTGGGAAAATTATTTATATGCTTGCGGTCAATGTAATGGCGGCAAAAATAATAAGTACGCTGTTTTCTCTGATACAACGGGTCAAGTTAAGGAAGTTGCGCGAAGACGGGGCGAACCCATGGTTGAGCCAGAACAGGGAGAGCCAGTACTTATCGATCCGCGAAAGGAAGAATACCTTATGCACAATCTGAGCAAAGATGCGGGGGGGCGGGGGTGCAGAGGTGCAGAGGTGCAGGGGTGCAGGGGAGATGAGGAATAATTTCTCCAATCCCAATGAACCATCAACCAAAAAAAAAGTATAATCCGCCTCAGCCATGAGATAGGCTGTATCTGGACAGACGTAGCACCGTGATGACCAGCGCTTACATCCTGATCGTGGCAATATTACTGTTGGGAGGAGTCCTCGCCACCTTAGGCGATCGCATTGGTACGAAAGTCGGCAAAGCGCGGCTGAGTTTATTTAACTTACGTCCTCGCAAAACGGCGACGGTGGTCACGATTATGACCGGATGTTTGATTTCTGCCTCAACTTTGGGTATTCTATTCGGTTTGAGTGAATCCCTGCGGGAAGGGGTATTTCAACTGGATAACATCCTGCGACAACTTAGACATGCGCGTCGGGATGTGGAAACTCTAAATGCCCAGAAACAGCAAGTAGAGAACGAACTCGCTCAAACCAGAGCCGAGCAAGCCAAAGTGCAACAGCGTCTGAATGAACTCAACAGCAATTTTCAGCAGGCTCAAGCTCAACTGCGAGATATCTCGAAACAGGCAAATAATCTACGTTCAGAAATTCAGTCGCTCTTGGCTGAACGTCAGCAGTTAATTGAGCAACGAAATCAACTTAATGCAGAAATTAGTCAGCTTAAAGAGTTAGTGGCTCAACGGGATCAGGAACTGGAGGAAACTAGCCAGCAACTGGCGCTAAAAAACCAGCAACTCCAGCAGAGAAATCAACAACTGACGCTAAAAAACCAGCAACTCCAGCAGAGAAATCAACAACTGACAGAAAAAGAGAAGGAACTCGCCCAAAAAGATAAAGTTATTGAAACCATTGCTGAACGACAAGCTCGTCTCCAAGAGGCGATCGCACAACGGGAAGCCCGTCTTCAAGAACTGCAAGCCGAACTCCAAGAGGCGATCGCACAACGGGAAGTTCGCTTGGCTCAACTGGAACAGGAACTTGCCCAACGGGAACTCCTCATCGCCCAACGCAACCAACAACTACAAGATCAAGAACAACAACTGGCGTTTTTAGAAGGGCGAGTTGATATTCTGGAGCAGTATTATCAGAACTATCAAGCCCTACGTCAGGGCAATGTGGCAATTTTGCGTGGTCAAGTGCTGGCATTTGGCGTGGTGCGTATTGTTGAACCCTCAGCCGCATCTGAGGCGGTTGATCAACTCCTGCGGGAAGCCAATCGAACCGCCACTGACATTATTTTGCCGGGATCTGAGGAACCAAACGAACCCCTGATTCAAATTACTCAAGCCCAAGCCGAACAGTTAATCGAGCAAATTCAAGATGGTGAAGACTATGTGGTGCGAATTCTCTCCGCTGGAAACTATGTGGTTGGGGAAAAACCCATTCAAGCCTTTGCTGATGCAGCGCTCAATCAAGTGGTGTTTGAACCAGGGGAGGTGTTAGCCGCAATTTCTGTCGATGCTTCAACCCTGACGAATAAAGCGGTGCAACAGCGCATTGACCAATTACTCGCCGCCTCTCAGTTTCGCGCCCGTCGGGCTGGAGTCCTCGGTCCGATTCAAGTTGCAGATGGTGATCCTTCTACCCTGATTCGCTTTATTGAACAGTTGGGGGAATCTGAGCAACCTCTGGCGGTGAGAGCGATTGCCCAAGACCAAACCTCTACAGCAGGACCGTTGAAAATGCAGTTAGTCGCGATTCAGAATGGACAGATCCTCTTTAGCACTTAAGTTCTTTGTCCATCCGCTCCTGTGCTACCTGGCTCCTGTGAACTCTACTGATGCATTTTACCATCTGGCAAAACAGCGCCTGTGAGTATGGCGGCTTTAAAGTTAGCCCCCATGACAATTGCCCCTCGCAGATCAGCAACCATCAAAATTGCCTTGGATACATCAGCGCGAATCAAACAGGCTTGACTGAGATCAGCGCCCCTCATATCCGCCCCTTGCAAGATTGCCCCAATTAAATCCGCATTCTTTAAGCTTGCCCAATGTAAAATAGCCTGGTGCAGCATCGCGCCGTGTAAATCGGCTTGATAAAGACAGGCTTGGGCAAGATTGGCAAACATCAAGCTTGCTTCCCGCAGATGCGCTCCCGTCAAATTAGCCCGTTTTAAGTTGCATTCAATCAACGTGGCTCTGACTAACTCAGCCGCTGTTAAATTGGCATCGTTCAGTTCAGCTTTGCTTAAATTAGCGACGCTTAAGTTGGCTTGACTCAGATTGGCTTCGCTCAGGTTCGCTCCTTTCAAACTAGCGCCACTGAGATTAGCACCGCTCAAGTCGCTGTGTCTCAGATTCGCTCCATTGAGAATTGCTTCAGTCAGATAGGCTCCCCGGAGTTCAACTCCCTCAAAATCTCGCTCTCCGGCAGCATAACCCTTTAGCAATTCAGCAGCATCCATAAAAATTCCCAGGTCTTAGCCTCTCGCTAACGTCCTAATTCATCAGTGATTTGAGGCAGTTGCACCTGGTCGTGATGGGATTATCCTTGATTTACCCCCTATGAATAGAGTAATCAGGATAACTCCCCTTAGTAATGATACGCACCCAAGTTAGATACTATATCGTATTTTTGACGCATTTCTCATATAATTTAATCTTTGTCAACTAGAAGATAAAAATAAGTTGAAGCCGCCACTCTTTACCCTGACGAATGAGTTCGACTTGCCGAATAAATTCTCGAAAATAAAATCGGCGCTCAGATTCCGATAAATCTGACCAGAATTGGGGAATGGATACGGTTTGTGCGATCGCGCCTAAATTCACAGGGGGCAGGGAGGCAAGCTGGGAAAGGAGTTGAGACTGTTCCGTGCGGAGTTTATAGGCGCGGATCTGGGCGGTTTCGGTATCCAGGACACCTGTGGCGGTTAAGTGGTTAAGCTGGTCTAATACCGCTTTTTTCTCAGTAATCTGGCTGATTAGAGATTTTTTGACATCATCCAAGTTGGGCAGGTTCATCCCGGCTACGGCACGAGGTAACTCTTGACAAATAGTTTGAATTGTGGTTACTAAAACCTGTTGATAGGGAATACCACGGCATTTAGGGCGCTTGGGACAGTTAACCGGACGCAGGTAAACATATTCCCAGTTCTGGCGGGGGCGAGTGACGCTGGTGACACTCATCTGAGATTGACACTCACCACAGACGACTAAACCGGCTAAGGAACGGGGGGCGCTGGCTGTTCGAGACGGGAGACGACGGTTGCGACGCAGCAGACGGTCAATTTGGGCGGCTTCTTCGCGGTTGAGAATCGGGCTATGGGTGTCACAGAGAACTTCTCCGTTGCGATAGGCGAGATCACCCCGATAGACGGGGCTGGTTAGCCAACGTTTACCTGTTGCCACTGAGATTTTTTTACTATACTTTTTTTCCAGATACCGCACCGCACCGCGTAATGAGCCGTACAGCAGAAATTGGTCAAAAAAATCTTTGACTAAAGGGGCTGTACTGCGATCCAAAATATAGCGGTCTTTGCCCCGTCGATAGCCGTAGGGGGCTTTTCCCGGTGGAGGTAAGGCGTTGAGACGATTACGGGCATGTCCTTGACGCAGGCGGCGAGAACTGGCTTCTTGCTGGACTTCACTGAGAAGTTTGAGTAAGTTTGTTTGGGAGTTGGTGTCATGGGAGGAGTAGGATTGTTCAGTCGCTATGACAATGACACCTAGGGCTTGGATTTGAGTGAGGCGATCGCTCACTTGTGTAATAGAATCGCCCAGTTCCTCTAAACGGCGGATCAGCAAATAATCAGCCGATTGAGTTTGACAATCAGCGATGAGTTGTCGCCACTGTTGACGCCCACCTAAATCTTGATAGACGTGATCCACCTCCCAACCCCAGATCACTGGATCAGGAGGAGATTCTAAGAGGGGATCGCTGTAGAGGTAGGCGACGATTCGCATTTTTGACCCTTCGCAACGCTTTTCGGACATGGTTTGTAGGGGCGGGTTTGACTACTATCGTTTCTGACCTAGCCCAGATGTGACTAAACCCGCCCTGACTGAGGGCAAGAGTTTGACCCAACGCCCTTGCTCAAAGAAACCTGGTTTTGAATTTTGACGAATAACAAATGACGAATAACTAAACTTGACTTAGTTCAATAATGTTACCATCGGGGTCTTGAGTGAATAAAGCCGCACGACCAGACGCGCTCATTTGGATCGGGCAGTTATTTGCCAATAGGTTTGTTTTGGCGTCATCTAAGCTAGCAACCGAGAAGGCGACGTGAGGATTGCGTCCCCATTTTTTCGGGTTTTGCCGGTGAGTTGAAAGCGTAGTGTCAACGATAATGTGGAGTTGAACATCGCCAATCTGATACCAGACACCTGCATATTTTAGCGATCGCTCGACTTTCGATAACCCTAAAATGTTGCCATAAAAGTTTTCGGCGTCCTCCAGGTTAGAGACGAGAATGGCTGTATGAAGACATTGGGTAATTTCCATGGCGAGTTAGCTGTTGAATGCGATTCTAGCTTTCATTGTGCCGGATAGATGGGTGGATGCCATTGTGTCAATAAAGCAATATCGAGTTCTGAACTCCTTTCAGAACGTGAAATCTGTTCATATTCATGCTCCCGTAGCGCATACAAAGACAGTTGTCTTTTTCGATGTCTGGCAATGTAGTCATAATAGATTAGAATTGTAGGGGCGCACCGACGTGCGCCCTTTACTAACCTGCGCCCAGAAAACTGGTTGGGTGAGGTTATGTCGATTCTATCGTGTAAAATCATCAGGTATAATCGCACCTCTGAGATCCGTACTCTCAAGCTGAGTATCTGTCAGGTTTGCCGCCGTTAAATCAGCGTTTCTTAAGTAAGCGCCCCTAAGATCTGCATCAATCAAATTTGCCTCTGTCAAATTTGCATTCTCTAAATTAGCACTTTGCAAATTCGCCCCTTGGAGGTTAGCTTCACTCAGATTAGCCTCTCTCAAATCAACTGTTCTCAGATCCATTTTCCTCAAATCAGCGCCACTCAAATTACATCCAGCACATGCACCCGTTTGCTGCAATTGCTGTACGGCGGCTTGAGAATTTCCCAACGGTACAGGATTGGTAATCCGAGACGCGATCGCGAAACCTGTACCGATCACCGCCAATACCCCCAGTTTCAATACCAACATTGGCGTAATTCCAGACTGGAGTAACTGAAACTGATCCGAAGTTTGCGAATTCCTCACCACATCAATCGGTAACAATTCCGCCAGCGCCGTCGCCGCATTAGGGAAGCGATCGCTCAATTTAGGTGCGACCATTTTATCCAGCCAGGTGATAAACTGAGGATTCAAACCCGATACCACAGATCTATAGTTAATTCGACAGTCCTCATCCATTAAATTGCCAATATCAGCGGATTTCGTCTGAGTTAGTAAACAAATCAACGTTACCCCTAAACCATATAAATCAGACGCTTCCGTGAGTTGACGATTAAACATCTGTTCCGGTGGCATAAATCCTAACGTCCCCTTCACCACACTACTCGCCGCCAAATCATCACCAAAAGCACGCGCTAAACCAAAATCGACTAAATAAACTTTAATCTGGGGGGAACGCTCGACTAAAATATTTTCCGGCTTAATATCTCGATGGATAATCGGCGGAACTTGCTGTTGTAGGTAAACCAACACCTCCAAGAGTGCGATCGCAATTTGTTTAACGTCCTCTGGGGTAAAGGATTGGGGAACGGCTAAAGAGGGGGCTTGCTTGTATTCCTGAATTAAGCAAAAGCCATCAGGAGTTTCAAACGCATCCAGGTACTGAGGGATACTGGGACAATCCAATTGTTGCAGCAGGGTAATTTCCCGTTCATGCGCCTCAAAATCTGACCAATTCGCACCCGTTTTGGCAAATTGAAATTGTTTAATCACCACAGGTTGTTCTGTGGAGTGATGAGTGGCTAAATACGTTACTCGTCCACTACTACGGTTGTGTCCCAGTTCCCGCTGAATCTGATAGCCTTGCTGGGAAAATTCTGGAAAGTTGTTATTTGAGTTTTGAATAATAGAATTCATTGCCATAATCAATTTCTTTCTTAGGTTTTGATAAAAGTCGGGTCAGATTGAAGTTTGAAGGGAAGTATATCACCTTTAATTCTCGTGTAGGGGCGCAAGGCTTGCGCCCTTACAATTTACCTCATCAGACGGTAAATGGCTATAATTAGAGCTAAAATATTAGCAAAATCAGTCCGTTTGAGTCGAGGGCGACCCGATATTATTGAGTGGATTCCAATTGTTAGTTTGTGCAGCGGGTCGCCCATACAAGCATTCCAATTTTTGGTTTAGGCTAGCGGCTCATTTACTTGTTTCCTCCACCCCACCCATTCAGCCGATTGTCTCTACAGCGATTTTGCCTGCTTCACTAACCGAACAAACTCAGCTCTGTATCCATCTAAATCTGCCCCCTGAGATTGACTAGCAAGCTGCAAAACGTGATCAAAATTTCCATTACCTTTGTACTGAGATTTTCTCAATACCATACCAAATTCAGCAACAGATGCCGAGAATTTAAAGTTATCCGAGGCTTGTGCTAAGGTTAATCCCTGATCCAACACGGGTGAGATAATCAGTTGAGATGTATCCTGATCCGGCTGCTTATACCGTAACTTCACCTGCATTAAGTCATTCCCCGAAAACGACATGGATTCATCGGTTTTCTGTTGAGAGGTGACGAGATCAACATCCGATAACGGCACATCACTTTTCACTCCCAGGGGAATAATTTCATAGAGGGCGGTAACGGAATGACCAGCGCCTAATTCACCCGCGTCTTTTTTATCATCCTGAAACGCTTCGTTTTGCAGCCGCCGATTTTCATAACCAATCAGCCGATACCCTTGGACTTTTTCCGGGTTAAATCCCACCTGAATTTTCACATCCTTGGCAATGGTAAGTAAGGTTCCGCCGACTTCATTAACCAGGACTTTATTCGCTTCCAGGATATTGTCGATGTAAGCATAATTGCCATTGCCTTTATTGGCAATTTTTTCCATCTTGGCATCTTGGAGATTGCCTGTGCCAAATCCTAGCACGGTAAGGAAAATGTCTTGCTCTCGTTTCTCTTCAATCAGGCTGACTAATTCTTCATCGCTAGAAATACCGACATTGAAATCCCCATCGGTGGCGAGAATGACACGGTTATTACCCGATTCGATAAAATTCTCTTGAGCCAGTTTATACGCTAGCTTAATTCCCTCACCTCCAGCCGTTGAACCCCCAGCTTCGAGTTTATCAATAGCTGCTAGTATGGTGTCTTTTTGGTTTCCAGGTGTTGGTGGTAGTACTGTCCCCGCCGCCCCCGCATAGACAACGATACTAACCTGATCTTCATCTCGCAATTGGTCAACGAGTAACCGTAATGATTCTTTAAGTAAGGGGAGTTTATTGGCGTCCGACATGGAACCGGAAACATCTAACAAAAAGACCAGATTACTGGGAGGTAAATTTTCAGTGGAAATGCTTTTCCCCTGCAAGCCAATGTGAACTAATTTGTGTTTCGGATTCCAAGGTGCTTCGGCAACTTCTGTAGTGATAGAAAAGGGTTTATTGGCTTCCGGTTGCGGATAATCGTAAGTAAAATAGTTAATTAATTCTTCAAGCCGCACCGCATCGGGTGGTGGAAGCTGACCCTCATTGATAAAGCGCCGCACGTTACTATAAGAGGCGGCATCGACATCAATGGAGAAGGTAGAGAGGGGATTACTGCTAGCGTTTAAAAAGGGATTTTCCGGGATAGAACTGTAGGTTTCTCGGTTAGATTCTTCGGGAACTTGAGGATTAAGGGTATCGGCTTGCGGTGCTAATTTAGTTTCTGGGGGAGGAACTACCTCTGGCGAGACTTGAATTTGAGCCTGGTTGCTAAGAGATTCAGATGTAGAATATCCTCCATCCTCCCCTTCGCAAGCAACAGTAAGCGCTCCCAATATAGCGGCTAGTCCTAAAGTTGCGATCGCTCTATGCATAGTTTTCATGATTTCCCCTTACAACTGATATTTATTCGGTTGGATAAAAAACTTAATTGCTAACTATTAGTTTCTGTAACTCCCTAGTTTTACTATCGGTGTTTGTGATTTGATGCCGTGGTTGCCAAAACTGTAACGGTAGTATTGAATTAGAAGCGAAGCCTATCTCGTTCTAATATCAATAGGATCGTTGCGTCAGTTTGGCTTTCTAGAAGGATTACAGCTCTTAATTATGTAGCATATCCTATTTATCTCTCACGGCTTCCCTACTTATGCAAGTTAGTCAAGTGTCCTAGAATACCGATTCACTTACAAGGGGATTGGACGAAGGGTAGTAAGGCTTGCGATCGCGTCAGAGTTGGGGTGTCTCTTTTGATTACCCTTAACCGCAATTACATCATCATTGCCACCTTCAACAATTACAGCGCTTTTGATAGTAAGCGAGGTACATAGATCCCCGAATTCTTAAAGAAGTCGGGGATCTTGCTTAGATAGACTGTACTTCATTCACAGGACAAATGGCGTAGCTTGCTTCTCAAGGGAGCGAGTATGACAAAGGACGAATCACTTATTCGCTGTACTAGCCGACGGTAGCGAATGACCCGCATTCGGATCAAAGGAAGGAAATGGTGCAGTTCCACCTAAATATGTGGGTAAAATTCCATCCCATTTCTTAATCATTTCCTCTTGCAATTCTAACTCCCGCAAACGAATCGTTAAAGGTGAAACCGTTGAGGCTTTAATCCGAGAGGCTTCGGCTTCTCCCCTCGCTTCGGCAATTTTTCGCTTGGATTCGGCTTCGGCAACTTCAAGTTGTGCTTTGGCGGCTACGGCTTGCTGTTCAGCTTGGAAACGAGCCGTTATTTGGGCTTCAATGGACTCATCAAATCGAGGCTTACTGACAAAACCTATCGAATCAAACGTAACACCAACCGGACTAAATTTATTGTTCAAGCAAGTTTGGACATCTTTGAGTAATTGTGCCTGCTTGTTTCCCACAATTTCTTCAGGTTTCAAGCCAGTGGCTGACTCGTTGAAGCAATTACGGGTTTCGCTGCGAACTAAGGTGGCTTTAAACTGTTCCGGCTCTTTCAGATACTTCCCGTAAAAGTCTTTAATTTTCTGGGTGTTGAAAAAATACGACAGGGAGACATCAGCATTAACTGTTGTACCACCAACACCAAAGCTGATGCTTTCATCAACTGGAGAGCCTTCTTCCGTTGAAGCCGTTAAGATATAATACTGAACGTGGTCTGGAAAAACGACAATTTCTTCAGTGTAGCCATTATACCAAACCTTACCTGTACTAATCGTCGCATTTTGTACTCCACGATTTTCACCATAAAGCTCGACTTTGAGTCCGACATAGCCAGCAGGTATCCGCTTGACACTGGTTCCAGGAACAGCACCACAACCTGATGCAATAATTGCTAAAGCAACCGTTATTCCAGTAAGTTTTGAGAAACGACGGTGTAGATTTTTCATGGTCTTGAATTCTCGACTAAAGCTATCCAAAATGTAACTGCAATTTGACACAAACTTCCGGTAATTCCGGAACAAAATCTTGGTTTAAAAATTCTTGTGTCCCTACATATCGTGCAACTGATGAAGAAATAAAACCGATAATTTATTCAGTTTATATCCAAAAGTTCAACGAAGGAAACATCACAATCAGGAAAAGCGTCTTTTATCTGCTTGTGTCGGACTTGAGCATTATGAAGTCTCGCGGTGACATAACTGACAGAAGCTCCCGGTACAATGAGTAATCCGACGACGTAATAACTTACGCCCAACCAAACTTTTTGGTCACTGGGAGAACTAACGAGATTGGCGGCATTACCTAAAAGCCAAAAACAGAAAATAAGTTCGATAGTTCCTACTGCTATCCATTTTGTCAGAGTTTTCATGATTTTTGAGGGAGATAATCAATTCTGGTATGAGAATGAAGTAACAGCGGCTAGCCCGTCTTCTTTAACAACCAAAAACAATGTTTGATTTAATTCTTATCCCAATTATCTCTACTCAGTCATACACAACGAAGGTATGTGTATGAACACTCACAAGTCGGTATTGCATCCACAGACGTGTATCGGTAGAAGTCACGCGAAAAAAATAGGGGCAATTCATGAATTGCTCCTACAGATGGTGATTTAATGGTAAGGCAAGGTTTTCTTCGCGCCTTTGTAACAGAAGTTGTCAATCTACAGGCTGATTAATTCGTCTTACTCGCACAGGGATTCTCTTTCCCCGCACAGGGATTTTCTTTCCCCGCACAAGGATTCTCTTTCCCCGCACAAGGATTCGCTTGAGTTTCAGTCGCACCTTCAGGCTTGGGTTTGGCGGCACAGGGGTTCCCACAGCCCGTTGCTAACCCCAGACTTAGAATAGAGGCAATGGTGAGTGTGGCAATGTAGTTAACTTTCATTCTCTTCTGGCTTCTGTGATACAAGGATGGCTACGTCATCGCCCGGAAGTTTGCCGGGGCTTAGGTAATACTTAAGCCTAAGAAGCTTAAGTTATCCTTAGAAACAGCTTGGGATTTGCTGAGACTGTGGTCAAAGATGGCTTATTAGATTAGGGGAGGTTCAGGACAAACCTCGATTTTCTCAGGAAAAATTCAGGTTTTCTCTGAATTAATTTGTCAAAATTGACAGTATGGTGAAACCTGAACAAAACATAATTGCCGCTGATTATACTCTAGTTGTAAAATAAATGATGGAAAGTAGCGATTGGTTAGTAACAGATAATGGAGACTGTCTAGGCTGTAAGGTTCAGGAGAGTGAAACATCTACAGGGTACTATCGACTTTATCGCTTTCTAACCGATGTAGAAGATATTCTGGAAACTATCAAGGATGATCGCCAACGCCTAGAAAAAATTCGCCCTTTAGTCCGCCGTTTACTGACAAGTTCCGATTGGCTACAAGGTGAATATCGCGAACCCAATCCCGATACAGGGTGGTCTGTCCTGATGCTTTATGATGAGCCAAAATTCCCCTTAACCGTACAGACTGTAGTTTGGTTACCTGGACGAGTCTCTCCGATTCATAATCATGCCGCTTGGGGAGTTGTAGCATTGATCAGTGGTGAAGAAAAAAATACATTTTGGCGACGGACTAGGGATTCAGAAGGTCGCGATCGCATCGAAAAGGGAAGTGAACAGGTTCTAGTTCCTGGCGATATTATCAGCTTTATGCCGGATGCGATTCACCATGTAGAAGCGATGGGAGAGGAACCGACAATTACCTTTAATCTTTATGGAGAAACGGATTATCAGCAGCGATTTGAGTTCGATTCGATTACTCACACGGCGAAAAACTTCTAATCTTCCTTGTGACGTGGCACACCTAAAATGGTGGAATAGATTTGACAGTTAAATCGGGCGTAAGCCATATATAAGTCCAGGTACTTAGTAGGGACACGGCAATGAAAGAGCCCCTACTTTTGCTATACAATATACGTTCTCTAAAATTTGGCAGGTGATTACCGATAAAACCGCCAAGTTCTACTGATGTCGCGTTTAGGGAGGATTTCTGGATTTACCCTATCCACAGGAGGACAGGAGTTTCAAGCAAAAGATAAGTTTTAATAATTATTGATGTTAGCGTTTATCTTTGAAGTTAATGAGTCAGAGGACTTAAAAAGACGCGCCATGGCTCGTCTCTACAGGAAAACCGCTAACTGAGGTGACTGAATCGATGTTCCCCCAGTTGCTGTGAGCAGAATTTAGAGGTTATCGCTGTGTCTGATTCCCCGACAAGTTTAATTGTGGCAGAACCGAAAACAACCTATCAATCCGGTGGTGATCAGAATCGCTGGGTGGAGACGCTGGTGGATTGTCCGGGACTCGAAGGACTGTTGACGTACCGCATCCCAGCTGATGTGTCTGTTAAACCGGGGGATATTCTGACAGTTCCATTGAATAGCCAACAGGTGGGTGCAATAGCGATTCGCTTACTGGCTTCTCCCCCTGCGGATGTGCCATTGGCGAAAATCCGGGAGGTGGAGGATGTGATCGGTACGGGGTTTTTTGAGAACTCCTATTGGCGAGTATTGGAACGAGTGGCGCAGTATTATTGCACACCTCTGATATCTGTGGTTCGGGGGGCGTTACCGCCGGGATTGTTGATGCGATCGCAACGGCGAGTTCGTTTGCATCGAGAGGCGGTTCCTGATGGTGCAGATACGTTTGTCGGTCGAACAGCGCGTCAGATTTTGACACTCCTAGACGCCCAACCGGAAGGGGATTACAGTGTCGCGTATCTACAACGCCAGGTGAAAGGGGCGCGGCGCGGGGTGAAGGAGTTACTCAAACGAGGCTGGGTGGAAAGTTATTTGAAACCGCCCCAACCTTCACGCCCCAAACTAAAGAAAGCTGTCACCCTAGTCGCAGATCGCTTTGACGCCGATTTAACCGAACGACAACGGGAAGTGCTAGATGTACTGCGGCGTCGGGGTGGGGATATGTGGCTGAATGAGTTGTTGAAAGTCTGTCATGCCACGTCTTCTATTGTCAACAAACTGGCAGAAAAAGGGTATGTTGTGGTTGAACACCGGGAAGTTCTCCGGACACTGGATCAACCAAATGTGGCAGACGATCGCCCCAAAGTGTTGACAGAGGCACAAACTCATGCATTAAAAACGATTCAGGGTTTAGATGAGTATAACCAAGTGCTATTGCATGGGGTAACGGGTTCCGGGAAAACCGAGGTTTATCTGCAAGCGATCGCGCCGTTGTTAAGGGCGGGAAAATCTGCCCTGGTGTTAGTTCCAGAGATCGGTCTAACGCCTCAACTTACCGACCGATTTCGCGCCCGCTTTGGCAAAAAAGTGAATGTGTATCACAGTGGGTTATCCGATGGTGAACGTTATGATACCTGGCGACAAGTCTTAAGTGGAGAACCCCAGGTCGTTATCGGGACGCGATCGGCAGTTTTTGTCCCCTTACCCAAATTGGGTCTAATTATATTAGATGAAGAACACGACTCCAGTTTCAAGCAAGACAGTCTTTCTCCTACCTATCATGCCCGTACCGTCGCCCAGTGGCGGGCGGAATTGGAAAATTGTCCTCTAGTTTTGGGTTCAGCTACCCCCTCTTTGGAAACCTGGGTGTCTGTCAAGGGTCAACCCACCAATCTCGACCATAAAACCTATTACCTTTCCTTACCTGAACGCATCCAATCTCGCCCCTTACCCCCTGTGGAAATTGTGGATATGAGACAGGAGTTAAAGCAGGGGAATCGTTCAATTTTTAGCCGTTCTCTCCAAGCCGGGTTGCAGCAGTTGCAACAAAAGCAGCGACAAGGGATTTTATTTATTCCCCGTCGCGGACATAGTACCTTTGTCTCCTGTCGCAGTTGCGGCTATGTGATGGAATGCCCAGACTGTGATGTTTCCCTGTCCTATCATTATGCTTATGAAGGGGCGAATCAACTCTTGCGGTGTCACTATTGCAACTATACAACCGCCCATCCTAGTAATTGTCCTGAATGTGGTTCACCGTACCTCAAGTTTTTTGGTAGTGGTACTCAACGGGTAGAACAGGAGTTGGCGAAGGCGTTTCCCGATTTACGGGTGATTCGCTTTGATAGTGATACCACCCGCACCAAGGGGGCGCATCGAACCTTGTTAACTCGTTTTGCTAATGGGGAAGCGGACTTATTAGTCGGGACGCAAATGTTGACCAAGGGGTTAGATTTAGCGGGAGTAACTTTAGTCGGGGTCGTTGCTGCTGATGGATTATTACACTTATCCGATTATCGGGCAGCAGAACGGGCTTTTCAAACCTTAACCCAAGTCGCCGGGCGGGCGGGGCGGGGGGATGAACCAGGTCAGGTGATTGTCCAGACTTATTCGCCTCAGCATCCGGTGATTCAGGCGGTGCAAACTCATGGGTATGAGGTGTTTACCGAGGCGGAATTGATACAACGGGAATCGTTGAATTATCCTCCCTATGGGCATTTGATTTTGTTGCGGTTGAGTGGGTTAGAGGAGATGGTGGTTGAGAAGGCGGCGGAGACGTTAGCGGATTGGTTGAGTCAGGCGGGTTCCGGGTATGAGATATTAGGACCGGCGCCTGCGGGGATTATGCGAATCGCCCGTCGTTATCGGTGGCAGATTTTACTCAAGTTTCCCCCAGAGGTGGCGGTAGGATTACCGGATGTGGCGGCGTTGCAGGGGATTTGTCCGCCAGATGTGAGTTTGACGATTGATGTTGATCCGCTCAATATGATGTAGGGGTGATTTGTCATTCGTCTTTTGTGCTTTGTAGTCCGCGTAGGCGGACTTTGTTTGTGTAGCTGCGATTTCAATCGCCCTAGCAAAAGAGTGTTCCTGTCATCGGATTTGGTATTAAATGGTTGGAAAAAGCAGTCGCCAAGGCGATTAGGACAAAGGAAGGTGCTGAAACCTTGACCAGTTAATCTTTTCCCTTCTCCCTTCTGCCCTCTGCCTTTTGCTATAACTATGCAGATATGCGATCGCTCTCTTCCTGTTGCCAATTCCACGCTGAATACATTAATTACAGAGTTTGTCACTGTGCCGAGTATAAACTAGGTTTTGGCTGGTAAGATTGCTGAGAATTTTATCGTCAATTAGCCTCAAATCAATGTATGAATCTACAATTTGAGTGGGATGACCAAAAAGCTAGCCTGAATCTCAAAAAACACGGCGTCAGTTTTGAAGACGCTAAAGCTGTCTTCAATGATCCACTGGCTTACATTTTCGAGGATGAATGGCACTCTGTTGGTGAGCGACGAGAAATTATTATTGGACACCAAAATAATCGACTTTTACTCGTTTGCTTCACTGAAAGGAGAACAAACCTTATCCGCATCATCAGCGCACGTCTAGCCACTAAAAAGGAACGCAAGGACTATGAAAAATTCACAGGCTTCTGAATTTCCTAATAATGTAGATAACGATATGCTCCCGGAATATGACTTTGACTATAACAAAGCCCGCCCTAACCGTTTTGCGACTCAAACTGACAAATCTCCTGTGACAGTTACCCTTGATCCGGATGTGGCTCAGGTTTTCAAGACATCAGCAGCCGTTAACAATGCACTCCGGGCTTTGCTGTCTGCAATTCCCAAGGCGACACAACTGGATGAGACTCAATCGGGTGAGCAAGCCTGATAAAGGCAACTCCATTGGTATGATTGACATTGAACTAAGGTGTTAGGTGTTAGGTTAATTCTTACACCGCCTACTCTATGCAGCGACTCGCCCCTACAACTGCGTCCTATCCTGACAATCTCGATGATAAGATGTGAGGTGAATTCCTTTAGATTAGTACCGCTTGGTTTTCTGTACCCCGTAAATAACTCCTGTAGCAATCGACAGTAAAATTAATAACCACAAAATACCTCCGGGAATAAAGCTGAGGATTCCGAAACCGCGCAAAATATAAACCACAAACGTAACGGCTACAGAAATGGAAAAAATATAAGCATAAATTAGGGTATCCGATGGGGGAAGTGGACTCATAAGATGTCAGGGTTTATTCTAGATGAGTAACTTTATAGAGCCAAAGGCAGAAGGCAGAAAGTTTATGATTGGTACATAGTCATTTCAGCCATCAAGAAAGTCCTAACCTTTATGACGACAGCTATCAAGGAGTCGGACAAAATTAAAGATGATGGCTAAGGTTGGGAAACAGGAAACTCTTAACCGGGAATACCCAATTTAAATGCACATCAGCTAATCCACTCAGAACATCAAAATTTACCGCCTGATACTAATACCGCTGAGGATACCGATACCAATGGAAAAAAGAACGATCGCCCAGACAACAGCCGAGGGAATTTGCTTAATTACACCAACTCCCGTGAGTAGCAAAACAAACGCGGCGAGTAACAGACCCACACCCAGGGAAATGCCAACAATATACAAAAAGGTTTTTGTGCCTTCATTTGGGGATTGATTCACAATCGAGTTCCTTGAGATTGAGACAACGACAGAATTACCGGACTTATTTTTGCATAGAATGGCACAATCCCCCTAAAGTGGGGGATTAACCTGTCCTAGATTCCCTGGCTGTCGAGGAATTAACTTGATTGCGTCGTCAACAACTCCGCAGGTAAGCGCTTGAATGTCAGCCGTTCGTTCTCCACATCGACAAAGATGGTATCGCCATCGCTGAACTGACCCCGGAGGATGGCTTTGGCAAGTTGGGTTTCTAATTCCCGTTGAATCGCCCGCTTCAGGGGACGTGCGCCGTACACCGGATCATACCCCACTTCGGCTAAGTAATCGATCGCCTCTTCCGATAGCTTCAGCGACATTTGCCGTTCGGCGAGGCGTTTCTCCAGTAGCTGAGTTTGTAGGGAGACGATATGGCGTAACTGGTGTTTTTGCAGGGCGTGGAAGATAATCACTTCATCAATCCGGTTCAAGAACTCCGGACGGAAGCTGGTTCGCATTGCATCCATTACCCGTCCCCGCATTTCGTCATAGTGGGTATCATCGCCCGCTAAGTCAAGAATGTACTGCGATCCAATATTGCTGGTCATGATAATTACAGTGTTCTTGAAGTCTACCGTATGCCCTTGAGCATCGGTGACCCGACCATCATCAAGGATTTGCAGCATGATGTTAAATACATCATTATGCGCCTTCTCGATTTCGTCGAAGAGAATTACCGCATAAGGGCGTCGCCGAATTGATTCAGTTAACTGACCCCCTTCTTCATAGCCAATATATCCTGGAGGCGCACCAATTAGGCGAGAGACGGCGTGTTTTTCCATGTATTCGGACATATCAATCCGCACCAAGGCGTCTTCGGTGTCGAATAGATAGGCGGCGAGGGCTTTTGCTAATTCGGTTTTACCCACACCCGTCGGACCTAGGAAAATGAAGCTAGCCGTGGGACGATTGGGGTCAGCTAACCCCGCCCGCGATCGCTGAATTGCATCGGCTACGGCGGTAACGGCTTCTTCTTGTCCGACGACTCGTTGATGGAGTTCCTCTTCGAGTTGCAGGAGTTTCTCTTTCTCGGATTCGACTAGCTTGCTGATCGGAATTCCTGTCCACTTGGAGATAATTTCAGCAATATCAGACTCGGTGACTTCTTCCCGTAACAGGGACTTACCACTGGTTTGGGTTTGGTTCAGATGTTGTTCAGCCCCTTGCAGCGATCGCTGTAACTCGGCGAGTTTCCCGTATTTGAGTTCAGCCGCCCGATTTAGGTTGTATTCCCGTTCGGCTTGGCTGATTTCCACGTTCACTCGGTCAATTTCTTCTTTAATCCCTTGAATCCGATCCAGAACGTCTTTTTCAGATTGCCATTGGGCGTTTAAGGTGCGTTGTTCTTCTTTCAGGTTTGCCAGTTCTTGTTCCAGGCGATCTAAGCGTTCCATGGAAGCCGGATCACTGTCTTTTTGCAGGGACAGTTTCTCCATTTCTAGTTGCAGGATTTTGCGATCGATTTCGTCAAGTTCTTCCGGTTTGGAGGTAATCTCCATTTTCAGGCGGGCGGCGGCTTCATCGACTAAATCAATGGCTTTATCCGGGAGGAAGCGATCGCTAATATAACGGGTGGATAGTGTCGCGGCTGCAACTAAAGCACTATCGGAGATTTTAACGCCGTGGTGAACTTCGTAGCGTTCTTTTAACCCTCTGAGAATGGAGATGGTATCAACGACACTGGGTTGATCGATAAAGACTTGTTGGAAACGCCGTTCTAAGGCGGCATCTTTTTCTAAATATTTGCGATACTCATCTAAGGTTGTCGCGCCAATACAGCGCAACTCGCCTCTAGCTAGCATGGGTTTGAGTAAATTCCCCGCATCCATCGCCCCTTGCGTCGCCCCTGCACCGACAACGGTATGGATTTCATCAATAAACATGATGATTTGTCCCTTGGAGTCGGTGACTTCTTTGAGAACCGCTTTCAGGCGTTCTTCAAATTCACCTCGGAACTTCGCCCCAGCGATTAACGCGCCCATATCTAGGGCGATTAATTTGCGATCTTTGAGGGATTGGGGGACATCTCCGGCGACAATACGCTGTGCTAATCCCTCTGCAATGGCAGTTTTACCCACTCCGGGTTCCCCAATCAAAACGGGGTTATTTTTGGTGCGGCGGGAGAGAATTTGAATTGTGCGGCGAATTTCATCATCTCGCCCAATCACCGGGTCAAGTTTGCCTTCTCTAGCGGCTTCGGTTAAATCCCGTCCATATTTCTCTAGGGCTTCGTATTTGCCTTCTGGGTTTTGATCAGTCACAGTTTGGTTCCCCCGAATTTGGGTAATCGTATTTCTCAGCGTTTGTTCGTCTAGTTTAAATTCCTGAAATAGGCTTTTGCCAAAGCGATCGTCTTTAACATAAGCTAACATCAGATGCTCGACGGAGATGTAGTCATCGTTAAATTCTTTGCGGTAAGCATCAGCCCGATCTAAGAGGGTATCTAGGCTACGCCCCATATAAATAGAGGCACTACTCCCAGAAACCTTGGGTTGACGCTGGATAAAGGCGTCTGTGGCTTCCCGTATGCGCTGTACCGGCATTTGGGCTTTATTGAGAATGCTGATCACCAGCCCTTCTTGATCCAGCAGCGCTTTCATCAAATGTTCGCTTTCAATTTGTTGTTGCTGGGCGGCTTTAACCACCTCTGGGGTATGGGCGAGGGCTTCCCAGGCTTTTTCGGTAAATAGATTGGGATTATTGGGTTGCATAGTCAGTCGTTAACGTAGAGAATTTGTTTAACTGACCTTATTGTAAGAAGCGGGTGGCGATGGCTGGATCGGTGTTCACGGCTTTTTTACGGGGTATTTCAGCACCACGGAGGTACGCCAGAAGCCAGAAGGCAAAGGGGTAGGGGCACGGCATTGCCGTGCCCTACAAGTGCTTTTTCCTATTGTTTCCAGTAAAATATCAATTTGAACTTCTTTTGCATTTTCTATTGTTTCATCAGCAGCATGATATAAGAAGCGCACAATATCTCTAGCTTATAGCCTTCTTTTAAAATCTGTCAAAGCGGCAAATATCCAATTGGGTGTATAAGCTTCTTTTGACTTATCATAACTCAGCTTTTGGCCCCATAAATTTTCCAGTTTTTCAATGAGATGTGGCTCTCCAGTAATCAGGGTTGATTCTAAATCTTTATCTTGGATTTGAGAGTTTTCTTCAAAACTATGTCCCACTAGCAAGGGCGAAGGATCAAGTCGGGGCGGGTTTAGTCACATCTGGGTGAAGTCAAAAACGATAGTGGTAAAACCCGCCCCTACACAGACGCCAGATCCAATTAGCGAAACGAAGGGTCAAAACACCTCTCCCCTGCTAAATTAGCAATAACACTGCAAGGGCGATCGCGTCGGTTCATGGTCAAAAAAAATAAACTCCTTCCACGATTAGCGTTGACAACAGTCGTTGTGCTGATTAGCGGGAGTGTCATAGCCTATTCTCTGTTCGTACAACGTAATCTCTGGCTAGAAAATGCACCAGTGGGGGCAAAACTCGTCCCTCAAGACACCCTGATCACCGCATCGGTATCCACAGATCCCGGTAAATGGCGACAATTGCCGCAATATGGAACACCCACCACTCAAGCCGCGTTGATGAAACAACTCGCCCAACTGGAGAAAAGCCTGCTAACAGATAATGGCTACGACTACCAGAAGGATATCCAACCGTGGGTAGGGGAAACGGTAATGATTGCTTATCGGGGTGATAGTACATCTGCACCAGAAACAGAACCGGGGCAAACCTCTTCTGTCGGATTACCGTTTATCAAACTCCCCGACTTGATCCTCTTACCCATTGACAACCCCGCCCAAGCCAGACAAATCTGGGATAAAACCAAGTCTCAGAAAGTCACCCAATTTGGCGAGAGAAGCTATCGCGGGGTTCAAATTCGCCAAACCCAAAAGGAAGGTCAAAACTATTCAGTCGCCGTCTTGGAAAGTTTTGTCGTGGTTACGTCAAATCCCCAAACCATGAATCAGGTGATTGACACCTACAAAGGTGCGGCGTCTGTGGCGGCTACACCGGGATATATTGAAAATTTGGCTAAAATTGACACCGCCCAGGGGTTTGCTCAAGTGTACTTGAACCTACCCGTCTTTACCGCAACCGCCGCCGCCAACTCCACGCGGGAGCTTCTCCCGGAACAAATAGCCGAAAGCCAACCCCAACAAGGGCTGGCGACAACTCTATCCTTGGAGTCTGATGGGATACGTTTTCGCGGGATTTCTTGGCTCAAACCCAATAGCCAAAACACCTATCCGGTAGAAAATACCAGTAGCCGCTTACCCAGACGCCTCCCCGCCAATACCCGATTAATGCTCAGTGGTAGTAATTTAGCCCAATTGTGGAACAGTTATGCCCAAAACGCCCCGTCTAATCCCCTGATCCCCATTCCCCCGGCGAATCTAAGTGCGGGTGTACAGACAATCTTGGGTTTAAATGTCCAAGAAGATTTATTACCCTGGATGGCGGGGGAATGGGTAATCGCTCTCATCCCCGCAACTGAGGATTTGCTCATCCCGCCAGAAAATCAGCCGCCGACAACCCTAGGGGCGGGTGTAGCCTTAATGATTTTATCGAGCGATCGCGCGGGTACAGAAAAAGCTTTCCAGCAGCTTGATCAAGTCATGGAAACTCGCTATCAGTTTACCGTTGAAAACACCCAACTCAATAGTCAACCTGTGGTGCAATGGATCTCTCCCCTAGGGGGCGTAACCGCTACCCATGGCTGGTTAGAAGGAAATATCGCTTTCCTCACCTTCGGCGCACCCATTGCTAATGCCATTGTCCCTCAACCTCAAGCCCCCTTGACTCAAACGCCCCTATTTCAGCAAATCGTACCCACAAAACCTAGCCCCCATAACGGTCAAGTTTTCATTGAGGTTGAGCGTACCTTAAATCAAGATAATTTAAATCTGCCTCAACTTCCCCCTCAACTCAATGAGATGATTCAGGCAATCCGTGCGATCGGTTTTACGTCGGCAGTTGAAGACCAGAATTATACACGCTTTGACTTATTTGTCAAGCTAAAAACAATACTACCGTCCAATCAAGTTCCGGTTCCTCCTTCCCCAATCCCCAAGAATCCAGAAAATCGTTATGATTAGGTTTTTCGCCTCTCGTCAAAGGCAGCAATCCCGATAGGATAATAGTAACGCGGCAATTTATTTGCAAACGATTGAGTCGAGAAGCATATTTATGGATCTAGTTTCACTCCAAAACAGCTTAGATAATATTTCATTTGCAGTTCTCCTGGTAACCATGCTGCTGTATTGGGTTGGGGCTGCGTTTAAGAACATTCCCTATCTGCCCACCTTGGGCGGAACGGGTATGATCATCGCCAACCTGTGTATCGCCGCGTTACTCGGCGCCCGTTGGTTGAATGCAGGTTATTTTCCCTTAAGCAATCTCTATGAATCGCTGTTTTTCTTAGCCTGGGGGATCACAGCGATTCATCTGGTAGCGGAAAAAATGAGCGCGAGTCGTTGGGTGGGTGTGGTTACATCCCCCGTCGTCATGGGAATTACCGCCTTTGCTGCTCTGTCACTACCAGCGGATATGCAACAGGCGGAGCCTTTAGTCCCGGCGCTGAAATCCAACTGGCTGATGATGCATGTCAGTGTGATGATGCTCAGTTACGCCACACTAATGGTGGGAGCACTGTTAGCGATCGCCTTTTTAGTCGTGACTCGTGGTCAAAATGTTGAACTGCGAGGTAGTTCTGTCGGTACAGGTAGCTATCGCCGTAAGGATAACTTGACCGGGAATGCTTCCTATCAGTTAAAACGGAATCAGGATAACCTCCAGCCTCAGGTGAGTGGCGATAATGGGGCAATGGCGATGAGTTGGCAAGACAAGTCGGGTTCGACAAGCACAGCCGTTCTAGATGCTGTCACGTCTGCTCCATCCTCCGCATCAGAGTTGCGTCGCGCACCCACCCTTTCTCCCCAACGTCTAAACTTAGCGGATACGTTAGATAATATTAGCTATCGGATTATTGGGCTAGGATTTCCGTTGCTGACGATTGGCATTATTGCCGGTGCAGTTTGGGCAAATGAGGCATGGGGTTCGTATTGGAGTTGGGACCCAAAAGAAACCTGGGCATTAATTACCTGGTTAGTGTTTGCCGCTTACCTTCATGCTCGCATTACCCGAGGCTGGCAAGGACGCCGACCTGCTATCCTAGCGGCAACAGGATTTGT
This sequence comes from Coleofasciculus sp. G1-WW12-02, assembly GCF_040219735.1. Taxonomy (NCBI): domain Bacteria; kingdom Bacillati; phylum Cyanobacteriota; class Cyanophyceae; order Coleofasciculales; family Coleofasciculaceae; genus Coleofasciculus; species Coleofasciculus sp. G1-WW12-02. The sequence continues at coordinate 74,015 of NZ_JAVJRX010000157.1, forward strand.
TGTAGTCTGGATTTGTTATCTTGGGGTGAATCTATTGGGTAAAGGATTGCATTCCTACGGCTGGTTCTTCTAGGGATTCCAGGACTGATCAACGCGACGACCAAATCGCTTACCGAAGTCGGGGGAGCGCCAAACAATCGCCGTGTCAGGCGTCATTTGAACGGATCGATCGTGCTCAAACGACTCGCTCCTGAACGGAGCGAGTAACTAGATGCAAGAATCCCCCGCATTTATGCGTGGGGAGTGTCAATCCTAGGTGATCCAGCGAATGACCCAATTTGTAAATCATGATTAAGCACAAAAGTAGAACGTTAATCGGGGAAAATGGGCGTAGATAATCAGTTTGAGCCACTTGCTAGTGGTGAAGTCTTATCCGTTGACGAATCAGCACAAATCTTAATTGGGCATCATACCTTCCGAGTAGGCGAATTGGCAGACGCGCTCAAAACGCAGCTTGAGTATGGGTTAAGTGAATGGACTCAAGACAAGGATGCCTGGTTTAGTGAGGAGGGTATCTCCTGTGAAGTCTTGCGATTTAGTTCAAGTGGCTGGCAAAAAGGCAAGGTGAGAATTAATCTGGAATTTTGTCCTCAGGTGGCTGAGGATGAGGAGCCAGTAAAATCGGTCAGTGGGGAAGATGAGAGTGAGGATGAGTTCGCTTTGGCAGACTCCTCAACCACCATGGATCAGGAACTCGATTTACAGCAGCCGTCTATGAGTCTGGATGAGGAGGAGTATGAGTTATCTGCCTTCAGCGATGAGGAGCAACAGCAAGACCGCCCTAGTGACATCTATGATGAGATGGAGCAAAGGGGGGCAACTTTCCAAATGGAGGAATTAGAACAGGAAGAGCCACCTTTTAATTTTGAGGATGACTTCGAGGAAATGTCTCCCAGTGCGGAGGAAACATCAGTTAGCTTTGAGGATGACTTCGATGAACTCTCTGGTGATGAGGAAGACACATCAGCTAGCTTTGGTGATGACTTCGATGAACTCTCCCAAAGCATTGAAGAAGAGTTGGAGATGGAAGAGGAAAGCACCAGCAATGATGAGGAGTTGCTAGATCTGGGAGCGATTGCCACAGAAAGTGATGAGGAACTTGATTTTGGTCAGTCCTCTGCTAGTGATGAAGATGAGTTTGATTTGAGCGATTTATCCTCAAGCTTCGAGGAGGAGGAGAATGATAATGATACAGACTCGCTTCTCGATGATGTTTGGCAAGAAATGAGTCAAGAAAGTTGGCGAAGTAATCAGTAACGTTGTTCCTGTTGGCTCAATTAACAGTGGTTGATAGCTGATGAACTTGTAAGCATGTCTAAACGTTCGGATTGGACACCGCTTCACGCCCGTATTCATCAAACGCTAAAGACAAGGCAGCTCTTAGCGCCGAGTCGTCATGTTTTGGTGGCTGTATCAGGGGGACAAGATTCCCTCTGTTTAATGAAACTGCTTTTGGATTTGCAGCCGAAGTGGAAATGGCAGCTCGCGATCGCCCATTGTGATCACCGTTGGCCCGCAGACAAGGGGTTGGCGGATCACATTCAACAACTGGCTCAGGGTTGGGCAATTCCCTTTTATCTAGAAATCGCGGCTCAAGTGACTCAGAGTGAGGGGGCGGCTCGACAATGGCGTTATCAAGCATTAGGTAAGATTGCCCAAACTCATGGGTTTCAAGATGTGGTCACAGCTCATACCCAGAGCGATCGCGCGGAAACGGTTTTGTATAATCTGATTCGAGGTACAGGGGTTGATGGTCTACAATCGCTGACCTGGCAACGTCCTCTAGTCCCAGGGGTGCAGCTTGTGCGCCCATTACTAGAAGTCACCCGTGGGGAAACGGGGGAGTTTGTAGATCAACAGCACTTACCGGTTTGGCTGGATGCCTATAATCAAGATCTGCGCTATGCTCGCAATCGCATTCGCCAAGAGGTGCTACCTTATTTCAAAACTCATTTTAATCCGCAAGTGGAAACGGTTGTTGGTCATACAGCAGAACTGTTACGCGCTGATGTTGAGTATTTAGAGACGGCGGCGCGATCATTACGCGAGCAAGCCATGGTTTCTACGAGTGAGAATGAACCCAAGACAGCTCTAAAACTCAATCGCTTAGTCTTGCGACAAGCTCATCTCGCCCTACAACGCCGTGCTATTCGACAGTTTCTAGCAATTGTCCAATCGACGGCTGCCAATTTTGAGCAAATTGAAGCGATTACGGCTTTAATTAATGCACCCAATCGCTCTGGTACCTCATCCTTTCCAGGAGGAGCAAGCGCTCAAGTCCAAGGGGACTGGATTATTTGGCACGACAGTCAGGGGGAGTAGAGGAAGCCATGTAGAAACGTGCTTTTGAAGCCTTGGAGCCTTGGAGCCATGCTCCATTATGAAGCCGCCAGTTCCGGTGATTCAACCATGCCATCAACCGTTTGTCGCATCTCAGAAATTGCCTGGAGTTGATAGTCGCCAACTTCCTGAATTTGATTGAGCGCTTCTGCGATTGCTTCGAGTATCTGGCGAATTTGATTAAGCGCCTCTTGTTTGGACGGTAAGATTTCTTGATAAAGATTAACTTGACTCCAAAGTTCAGCGACTTCCATTTGCATCGATTGCCAGTTTTCTTCCAAGCTTTGTAACTCAGAGCGTTTGGCATCTTGCTCACTCGCTTGCTGAGCAATCATCTCCTCAGCTTGGCTAATACTTTGGCGCATTTGCTCAACCTGGCTTTCCAGTTTTTCCAGTTCGCTTTCCTGCTGTTGTCGCTGAGCTTCAAGCTGGTTTAAGACTGGACCGAGGTCAATTTTATGGGTATCGTCGCTACTCCCGTCACTAATACCCTGGCGACGGCGTAAGACACGGACATGCTGATTGAGAATTTCTTCTCTCTCCCGCAGGTTACGGCGTTGACCGACGAGAGTTTCATCAAGCATTTGATAGCGGTCTTGCTCGTCGGCTAACTCGGTTTCCAAACTAATGCGATCGTACTCGCTGGCGTTATTAATTTTTTCTTGTATTTCTTCTACCGATTGGCGCTGGAATGTGAGTTCCTCTTCCTGATCGTTGACAAAACGCACCACTCTCTCTAAATCTTGCTGTAAATTTTGCACGATTTCCTGGAGTTCACCTAGGGGCATATTTTCCAGCCCTTGAATGTCAACCTCTTGGCTAATTTTGACATCGGCTGAGGTGGTTGCTAAACGGGCAAGCTCTTGATGTAACTCTTGGTGAGTTTGGAGTTGCAGGCTCAGTATATGTACGGATTCTTGCTTCATTTCCCAGGCATTCTGCTGCACCTTGAATTCAGCTTGTGCCTCTTCAAATGAGCTTTGAACCTGATCTAACTCTTGCTTCCGCCGTTGAATTTCTAACTCTTGCTCGTCAATGTCGCTTTGTCGTTGCTCAGCTTGTTGGCGCTGATATTCCAGTTTTTGCCAGTCATTATCCAGTTCTGACTGTTGTTGATCAACGATTTCAAACGCCTGATTCAACTGTTCCCGCACGGTATCTGTAGGAGCGACAGCGGTGGATAGGCGATCGAGCAACTCCTGCATCGCCGCCACGTCTTCCTCACTTAAACCGGAGGTTTGTTGCCGATCCGCTTGTTGCTCTTCCAAACGCCGCTGTTCACCGCGCAGATGTTCCCAAGCGCCTTCTAGTTCCTGTTGTTTTCGCTCAAACTCTTCTTTGAGTCGTTCCGATTCCTCTTTCGCACTTTCAATGTCTTGACGCTGCTGATCAATTTGTTCCGCCTCTTCCTCCAGGGCTTGCATCTGTTCCAGCCGCGCTTCCATTTCCATCTCGCGGCGGTTGAGTTCTTGACTTTGATAGGTCAAGGACTGCTTCCACTGTTCAATTTCTTCTTCTTGACTTTTCGCCTTTTCCAACAGACGAGAAAAATTTTGTAAGATGTTCGCCAGTCTCGTCCCGGCTGGCTCAATGTCGCCTTGAACTTGTCGATTGTTGCCAAGGTTAACAATTACCAAAGCCCCATCACCCATACTACCGGCTTCGTCTCCTGGGATGGTTTCTTCCCCCGGAACAGCGCTCCAACTCTGATCATTCCGCTGACAAGCCAGCAGTTTGAGTTCGGCCTTACTGCCACCAAAACTGGCAAAACCGCTTTTCTGCTTTTTGACTTCTGCTAGATACAGCACACTGATCGTCCTCTTTACTTGTCTTGTACCCAATTCATGACTAAGCTAACCTGAGCTGGCTCTTAGTGGATTAGGTTGCTGGTCGCACTGCTCCTGATTTGATCTTGAGCTAACCCTGATTGATAGACCGAGCAGCTTTGTCTACAATGCTAGCCTTTGGCAAGTGACAGGGACAGCCCTGTCTTGGACTATCGTCCTGACCTCAGCTATCACAAGATCGTCCTGACGGATGGAGGAATGCTACAGATTTCCCACTCGACCATCAATTCATGTTTATTTAACGAAGCCATTCTCGATCCATGACTTTGGCTGTATTACAATTAGTTATAAATATCTATGAGAAATTATAAGTCTTTGGCTGGCACAGATACCAGCTTTTTGCTCAATCCCGCTCCATTGGCTATAAAATTTAGTTCGGTAAGTGGATAGCTGTATTCTTGTTACTGTTTTAACAAGATGCCTAGCTTCCGCTAGTAAGACCCCTTGCTAGACACAGATGATTGTTTGATTGTTTTCATTTTAGCGGTTAATTCATCGTTGCCGCCATCCGCCTTGTCCCTTTATGCTAGCTAACTGGGCTTATTGGCTATCGACGCGATCGCTCACCGCCGTTCCATCCGCCGGCTCAGGAGGTGTTACAGCAAGTCTAGTCCTCAATTATACTGAATACATAGAGGTTTTGATTTACTCTTGCCCCAGGAAAACAGTATAAATTTCAGTGGCTCTATTGAGTAAAGTTAATTGAAAGCTTAACATTGCTCTGTTGAAATACAGCCGTTAAACGATCCATTCAAATTTGATTAGATGATATCTTAACATGGTCAGTCAGCGGTGGTGGTACAGCATAAAGTTTTTGTTGAGGTTGACATGGCAGGCAACCTGATAACCAAACAGACCATGCTTCGTCTCAGCATTGAACGCAAGGTTTTAGGAGTACATTTTCCTTAAAATGCAGGGAACGTTAAATGAAATTGATATCCGCAGTATCCTGCAACTGATCGAACTGGGTCAGCGCACAGGAGAACTGTTAGTTGAGGCGCACAGCTTCCACGCCAATAGCCTTGGTAGTGATGTGAGTCATAAATTTATCCAGGGACGCTCCTACCTAGAGACCCCACCCCGTCGCCCTGGACCATTTTGGTTTGTTTTTTTCCTCAACGGACAAATTGCCTACGCGGCAAACAGTGATCACAGTTTGTCACGACTGCGCGATTACCTGCGTCGCTATCGAGCCGAAACTGCTTTAGATGACATAGAAGAACTCTCGATTGATTCAACTAATGCTCCCGAATATGGCTATCTTTGGGCTTTGTTAGAAAACCATATTATCACGCCGGCTCAAGGGCGCAGCATCCTTCGCAGTATGGTGCATGAAACCCTATTTGACCTGCTTAGCCTCCACAATGGGTATTTTGTATTCGAGGTCGGTCCAGCATTAGCGCCCCAACTTACCACCTTAGAAATTGCCCCCCTAGTGACCAAGATTATGAAGCAAGTACAGGAGTGGAAGCAATTTCATCCCCATATCCAATCCCCCAATCAATGCCCGGTGATTACTGATGAAACTAAATTAAAGACTCGATTACCAGAAAATGCATTTAGAACCCTACAACGGTGGGCAAATGGCAAGAATTCTCTGCGGCAGATGGCTCGCTATCTCAATCGTGACATCCTGACTGTCACCCGAGCCATTTATCCCTATATCCAAAGGGGTTGGATTCAATTGCTGAGTTCAACACTCCCAGAAACCCTCGCGGTTCGACAACCGTGGGAATCCACCTATTCAGATTATGCACCATCGGTTGTTTGTATTGATGATGACAAGGCAGTTGGCAAGACTGTCGAGTATATGTTGCAAGCTCAAGGATATGAAGTAACGGCGATTCAAAATCCCCTCGAAGCTCTGAGCTTACTCTTTCAAATCAAACCCGCTCTAATTTTATGTGACGTAGTCATGCCCAAACTCGATGGATATGAACTGTGTGGCATGTTACGGCAATCCACGGTATTTCGACAAACTCCCATCATCATGCTGACGGGCAAAGATGGCTTTATTGACCGCGTCAAAGCTCGCATGGTAGGCTCAACGGACTATTTGACTAAACCGTTTGGAGCAAGTGAGCTGTTGATGTTGTTGGAGAAATACGTAGGTCCAGGAGATCCGGAAAAAATGGGTTTCGATAGTTCCCGCCCAACCCTAGAGGAGGAGGTAGAGGCAACCGATATCACCAAGTCAGCATCGGCTTAAAAAGAGCGATCGCGTGACAAGCATAAAGGTAATTCTTCCGCTACAATCACCTCATAGACTCATGCCGCCATACGCCCTGCTCCGTTTAGCCGTTGAGCCTGTCACAATGGAGGCGGGGCGTCAGTACAGGATGAAGCTACCATAAAGGATACATTAATCATTACTCTATCTATGTTTAAAGGTATAGCTCAAGGGTATAGCTCAGTTCACGTTCAAAATTCGTGCGCTTATTGGCAAGTCAGGTAGGGGGTTATGAGTACAGTTTTGGTTGTAGAAGATAGTTTGGCACAACGACAGATGATCTCAGACCTCCTCAAAGGCAGTGGGTTGACGGTCTCTGTAGCCAGCGACGGAGTGGAAGCCTTAGAACATATTCTGCATTCTTGTCCTGATGTAGTGGTATTAGATATTGTTATGCCTCGTATGAATGGGTACGAGGTCTGTCGTCGTTTAAAGGCTGACCCCAAAACCCAAAATGTACCCGTGGTCATGTGTTCTTCAAAAGGCGAAGAATTTGATCGATATTGGGGAATGAAGCAAGGAGCAGATGCCTACATCGCTAAGCCCTTTCAACCCACCGAGTTGATTGGTACAGTCAAACAGCTACTCCGGTCATAAATATAGTTAAGACTCTAGCTGCCAATGGTTGGAAATCCGGATTTTTTAACAGATACTGGTCAAGATCAAGCCCCGGAATTGCAAGAATTAGAAAGTCCTGAGGGTGAATTGCACTTGCGGTTTTACGTCCCTTCTGGTATGGAATTTGCTTTACCAGCGACTGGGATCAAAGAAGTGCTTGAACCATCTCCCAACCAGATCACCCCCATCCCGAATGCTTCTCCCTTATTATTAGGGACGATCAACATGCGAGGTCGGGTCATTTGGGTGGGTGATCTGGGTCAATTTCTGGGAGAGGCGATACCCGTCAACACAGATCGAGCCGAAATTCCCGTCATTGCTATCGAAGACCAAGATACAATGCTCGGTTTAGCGGTGGAGCGAATTGTGGATATGGATTGGTTAGATGTGGAGCAATTACAAATAGCAATGAATGTTCCCGATACGATGGCACCTTTTTTAAAAGGAGAGTGGTTATTAGATCCAGAGTCCAATCAATTTTTACGACTTCTCGATCAGGTGGCAATTCTACGAGCAGCACGGTGGGCAGCATGAATGAATAGTACAAGCAAGGAAAAAGAGAGCAAAGGTTTGCTTTTTCCTTTTTCCTGGTGAGCAACGGGAGGAGGTCAATGGCATCAAGTACGGATTACGTCCAGGAATATACACAAGCGCAAACGGCTTACGCACAAGGCAAATACCAAGAAGCTGCCGATATTATTAGTCGGTTGATAGAAGAGTTTCCCAATGATCCAAGTGCTTTGTTACTTAAGGGTCATATCTGTTGCTATGGTCTACAGCAGTACGATCAAGCAAGGGAACACTACGAACAAGTCCTTAATCTAACGTCTGAACCTGATTTTATCGAATATGCTCATAAAGGTCTAGAAGATGCTAGTCAACTGCCAAATGAGTTCGATTCTGTCGATTCAAGCCCATCCACAGAAGAATTCGATAACAGTTTCCAGGATATTGATGAAACCGATGATTTGAATGAAGTACCCACACTAGAAACCTGGCAAGGCTCAGAAGCGATTGAAGAGTCGGAGGATTTCGATTTAGGGGCTTTAGATTTGGATGAAGTGGGAATGGGAGATGATTTTGACTCAACTTCATCTTCGCCCTTTACTGAACCCTTGGACAGTTCATTTATTGATGAATCAGAAACGACAGATGATCCAAGTTATGCAGATGATCCCAACCCATTTGCCTTGCCTGGTTTAGACGAAGATAGTGGTGATTGGGAAAATGATCAGGATTCTTTGAGTGATTTTGCTCTAGATGACAGCCCATTTACTGAGGCAGATTATCAAGAAGAATCGAGTGATTTTGCTCTAGATGACAGCCCATTTACTGAGGCAGATTATCAAGAAGAATCGAGTGATTTTGCTCTAGATGACAGCCCATTTACCGAGGCAGATTATCAGGATAACTTTGAGGAATTTTCACCAGGGGCGTCTGAGGATGATACGGCGGCAACGTTTGTCATGCCCCCCGGTAGCATCCCTGAATTTGAAGGTTCTGAGGAGGATCTCTCACCATCTTATGAGTCCGAATCCCAGTTCGACCAAGACTTATCGGAAGTGGATCGGGAAATGGAGGGTTGGCATGAGGAATCTATCGACGAGTCATATCAGACAGATTACCCCGTTTATGAAGACGAAACCCTACTGATGGATTCAGGGGAGTTGGGGGAGGCTTTGCCAACGGATACAGATGAGTTTGACTATTCAGGAGCACAGACGGATGAAGCGATTGAGGCATTTGACGCAAGTGAGTACACTCAGGACGAGCCAGACTTTGATCAAAATGGATTTAACGCTCCCGATCAGTTTGACTTTGAGAGCTTTGACGATGCTTTCACCATGGATGAGATAGCTGACGCTGATGCCGAAAGCTTTTCAGAACTTGAAGAAAATCAAAATACTCAAGAGGGGTTTTTAGACGTTTTTGATGTATTTGAAGATGATTTAGGCTCTCTTCCCGATTTTGCTATAGACGATCAGGATGAATTATCTGACCCCGGTGCGAGGGAATCAGATTTTGATGTCTTAAGTAACAGTGGGGTAGTACCATCAGCAGGTGAAGGTGCGGGAGTTAGGGAAAATGGCGATGCCGTCCGAGATGGTTTAGCCGCTCATCAGAAATCTGCTCAGGGGTATCGCTCAATCGATAGTGATGAAGAAATATTCAGTCTTGGTAACTCAACTGAACAACTCCCAGTTTTTAATCAGACCAAAGAGGGGGGACATGAACCTATCGTTAATGTTGATCAAGGATGGCTGGCTCCCTTTGAAAATGCTTCCCTCAACCATAAACAGTGGATTACATCTTTTGCCGCAGGGATTGCCTCCGCTTTTGTGGTTGCCTTAGTGAGTTTTTCGGCACAAAGTATTACTGCCCGAAGTGCAATATCCGAAGGGCAAGCTCAAGGAGCGATCGCAAATCTCAAATTCGCCCATGCTTTAGCCAGTGGTGCGGCATTTGCTGCCAGTTTTGGCATTACCCTATATCTGGGTCGGATCACCACTCGCCAGATTCAACAGGTCACAGCAGATTTACAAACCCAGTTTGACTCCGTTGCTCAGGGGAATCTTAATGTCAGTGTCCCCATCTACTCCGAGGGAGAACTAGGTCAGCTAGCTTCGGGTTTCAATCAGATGGCGCGAGTGATCCTAACCACCACCAGCGAAGCCACCCGAAAAGCTGAAGAACAAGAACAAGCCAAAGAAGACCTGCAACGCCAGGTGATTCGATTGCTTGATGATGTTGAAGGAGCCGCACGCGGTGACCTGACGGTACAAGCTGAAGTAACAGCCGACGTTTTGGGAGCAGTGGCTGACTCCTTTAACCTAACCATTCAAAATCTACGGGAAATCGTCCAACAGGTAAAAGATGCCGCACGTAAAGTAACCAAGGGTTCTACTGAAAGTGCGGCGTTTGCCGGCAGTTTATCCAATGACGCCTTGCGCCAAGCCGAGGAACTGGCGGTTACCCTCAACTCCGTTCAGGTGATGACCGACTCAATCCAGCGAGTCGCTGAAGCCGCCCGGGAAGCGGAGGAAGTCGCCCACACCGCTGCGGATGTTGCTCACAGAGGCGGTCACGCTGTAGAACATACGGTGGCAGGTATTTTACAAATCCGGGAAACCGTCGCAGAAACAACGCGAAAAGTCAAGCGTCTGGCGGAATCTTCCCAGGAAATTTCTAAGATTGTCGCCGTAATTTCGACAATTGCCTCCCGAACCAACCTGTTAGCGCTCAATGCCAGTATCGAGGCAGCTCGAGCTGGAGAGGCGGGTCGAGGATTTGCCGTCGTTGCCGATGAAGTGCGGCAACTGGCAGATCGCTCAGCCAAGGCACTCAAAGAAATTGAGCAAATCGTCATGCAGATTCAAAGTGAAACTGGGTCGGTGATGACGGCGATGGAAGAAGGCACCCAACAGGTTATTGATGGGACTAGACGGGCAGAGCAAGCGAAACAGGCACTGGAAGATATTATTCAAGTGTCCAATCGCATTGATACTCTGGTGCGGGCAATTAAAGCGGATACAGTTGAGCAAACCGAAACATCCCGTGCTGTTGCCCAAGTCATGCAATCGGTTGAGCTAACTGCCCAAGAAACATCTCAAGAAGCCCAACGGGTGTCCAGTGCCTTGCAAAACTTGGTCGGTGTGGCACGAGATCTACTCAATTCTGTAGAACGTTTCCGTGTGGAATCAAGTGAGAGCCGATAGTCCTTAGACAGTAGAAGGGTCGAAGGGTAGAAGGGTAAGACTCCCTGACAAAGGACAAATGACAAATGACAAAGGACAAATAACCAATGACCGATGAATGAAACCCCCTCCAGTTCTAGCTTAGGATTGTGGACTCTGCGCTTGCTAGCTGCCATTTTATTAGGCGGTCAAGTCATCGTTCATCTTTTGGGTGGTAAAATCCACCGACGCAATACCCTCGATCAAATGGCAGTCGTGGGTCCGGATTCACTAACTATTGCCATGATCACGGCTAGTTTTATTGGTGCCGTGTTTACCATTCAGGTAACGCGAGAATTTATTAACTTTGGGGCAACTACAGCCATTGGAGGGGTTTTGGCACTGGCATTGAGCCGGGAACTTGCGCCTGTTTTAACGGCTGTAGTGATTGCCGGACGAGTCGGTTCAGCGTTTGCGGCTGAAATTGGCACAATGCGTGTGACTGAACAAATTGACGCGCTTTATATGCTCAAAACTGATCCCATTGATTATTTGGTCATTCCTCGTGTCATTGCTTGCTGTCTAATGCTGCCGCTATTGACAATTCTCTCGATTATTCTCGGCATGACGGGAGGCGTATTGATTGCCATTAATTTCTACAATATTCCCCAATCTGTGTTTCTGGATTCCGCCCGGAATTTCCTGGGAATCTGGGATTTGTTTACGGCGATGATTAAAGCCGCTGTATTTGGGATGCTGATAGCCGTCATTGGCTGTAGCTGGGGATTGACCACTACTGGTGGTGCCAAAGGAGTCGGTCAATCCACGACAACGGCAGTCGTCACAGCTTTACTCGCCATTTTCATCACTAACTTTTTTTTATCGTGGCTGATGTTCCAAGGCACAGGCAGTGCGGTTCTGTAATCAGGGGTATATTAAAATAGATCGATTGTGTCGATAAACAACGGAAATTTAGTCAAGTGACCTCTGCTACTTCTTCATCTTCATCAACCCAAACCATCGAACTTGCCCCTAGCTACGCGATTCCTTTGGTATTGGTTGTGGGCAGTATACCTATTGTGCTGCTCCAAATTTGGGTTGGTTTACTCATTGCTCTTTTTGGGTTATTTTTAACGATTCAAGCGGTAACCATCCGTCTGCAATTTACCGAAACCGCATTGGATATCTATCGTTCCCAGACTCTCATTCGCCGTTTTCCTTATAAAGACTGGTCAAATTGGCGGATCTTCTGGTCATCATTTCCAATCCTTTTCTATTTTAAGGAAGTTAATAGCATCCACTTCTTGCCCATTTTATTTGATTCCAAGCAGCTTAAACTGTGCTTAGAGGAGCGCTGTCCCCAGATTCGAGATTGATTTCCGATATGCCTTGCGAAATTAATGCTTAGGCTTGAGAACACCTTATAGGATAGCAATGGTGAAAACCCCTGCGTTTTAACCCGGAGATGAAACCGAGCGAGGCGTTCAGCAAAGCGACTTTAGCCGCGAATCTGATTTGTTCTGAACAAGCTCCACCAATAGTGTAGTATAGTGTTAGAAAACATTGCAAAAGGTCGAGCAAATGTTTACCTTAATTTACGAATTTAAACTAAAACCAACTAGCGCCCAGATAGCCACTTTTGAGGAATGGTTGGAGCAATGTAGAAAGGTCTACAATTATGCCCTTTGTGAGCGCAAGGATTGGGTTAACAGTCGTAAATGTCCGGTGAACGCTTGCTCAATCAAAAGTGAATACATCATACCAGCAGATCAACCTGCACCTAATTACAATTCCCAAGCAGTAGCACTGACCCAAGCTAAAAAGAATATTCCTGCACTCAAGCAGGTACACTCACAAGTGCTACAACAAGCCCTTAAGCGCTTGCAATTAGCATTTGAAGGGATGTGGAAGAATGGGAGAGGATTCCCGCGATATAGGAAGGCTGGACGGATGCGCTCTTATGTGTTTCCATCCATGGGAAAAGAACCCATTCAAGGGAAGTATGTCAAGCTACCTAAGATTGGGTTAGTTAAATTCATTCAATCCCGTCCAATACCTGATGATGCGACCATTAAACAGGCACGAATCGTGAGGCGGGCATCTGGCTGGTATGTACAACTCACCCGGCAATGGAAAGTAGATGTACCTGAAATCAGTCCATTAGGTACATCAATAGGAATAGACGTAGGCTTAATCCACTTTGCCGCCGTGTCTAATGGGCGAACGTTTCCCAATCCAAGACCGTTTAAACACTTAGAAGGCAAGCTGAAATCGCTGCAAAAGAAAGTATCCAGTAAGCGGTTTGGGTCAAATAATCGCGTTAAGGCACAAGCTAAAGTGAGCCGTCTACATGAGCGTATAGCAAACACTCGTAAGAACTACCACTGGGAATTAGCCCATAACCTTTGTGATTGGGCGGATATGATATTTGCTGAACAATTGAACCTCAAAGGATTAGCCCGTGGAATGCTAGCCAAAAGCTGTTTAGATGCGGGTTGGGGTCAGTTTTTAGACATTCTTCGAGCCTGCTGTTTTAAACGTGGGGTATACTTCCAAAAAGTACCCGCCGCAGGCACAAGTCAAACCTGTCCCAAGTGCTTAAAAGAGACAGGCAAAAAGAAACTGTCTAAGCGAGTACACAAGTGTCAGCATTGCGGGTATACCTGTGATCGGGATGTCGCAGCCGCTCGCATTATAGAAATTAGAGGACTGGAAGCCGTGGGACACACGGTGGTTAAGCTTTCTGAGGGTAAAGGTCACGTCCACCGAAGACGTTAAACTCTGCCTCCCTGTGACGGAAGAATCCCCCGCGTTTTAACCGGGGGAGTGTCAAATCGAAGGCTCTCTTGCCAGGTAACTCACCCTTGCGAATAATCCCACCGTTTAGGGGTTGGGAGTGTAAATCATTATTCAGATACTAATTAATTATTCGATGAATTCAGACGAACCACAAAGCCAGGAATCCAATCCAGAACAACAACCAATCCTTGAGGTATTTGATGAAAAATCTCCAGAGCAAAAACCCGAAACAGAAAAACCTGAGCCCTTAATCGAACTATCTGACCAATCTGACGTGACACAACCACAAGCTGACAATTCAAAGGCTTTAGACTTACCTGCGCCAGATGATGATAATCAGATGACGCCATCAAGTGATCAACAGGAAACAGTGGCGAATTTCACTCAAAGGATAGCTGACCTTGAGTGGCAAGAACAGCAGTTGAGGCAAAAAATTGCCCAGCTACAAGCCAGCCAGAATCAGATTTTATCGGATCAGTTGACCAAAACCCAAGCCACCATCCAACAAATGCTCCAAGAAGGGTTAAGCGAATTAGAGCAGCGCAAGCAAGCCCTTTTGATTTCTGTGGAGCAACTGGAACGCCGCCGAGAACGCATTCGCACGGAAATGCGAACCACATTTGCTGGGGTGTCTCAAGAATTAGCCATTCGGGTGCAGGGTTTTAAAGACTATTTAGTTGGCAGTTTACAAGACTTGGTTGTGGCGGCTGAACAGTTGGAATTAGCAGAACCGACGGCAGAATCGTTCCAACCTAGGATGGATGAACCACAGCCGCCAGCTTCTTCGCCTACACCCAAATTTGCTGAACAGGCGTTTCAAGATCAGATCCGGCAAATTCGGGACATTATTGACCAATACCGCAAGATGCCAGATTATTATGGTCCGCCTTGGCAATTGCGGCGCACGTTTGAGCCAATTCATGGGGAGCGAGTGTCCAATTGGTTTTTTACTCAAGGGGGGCGTGGGGCGATTCGCACCATCGGTAGCCGCTTGCAGAATATTTTGGTCGCCTCCGCCGTGATGTCTGTGCTGCGGACGCTTTACGGTGATCGACTACGAACTCTGGTTCTTGCCAATAGCCCTGAACGGCTGGGAGAATGGCGCAGAGGATTGCAGGATTGTCTAGGCATTTCCCGCAGTGATTTTGGTCCGGAACGGGGGGTGGTTTTATTTGAGGAAGCATCAGCCCTGGTGCAAAAAGCTGATCGGTTGATGACCCAGAAGCAACTTCCTTTAATCATTGTTGATGAAACAGAAGACCAGATTCGTCTTTCAATTCTGCAATTTCCTCTCTGGTTAGCCTTTGCTCCCGATCCTCAGCAAATGAATAATTATTAATAATATATAGCGACTCTAAATGAGTTGTGAAAGGTGAGCATCTTGAAACCCAGGCATAGCAAAGATCTCCTTGGGGAAAATTGCCACAACCTATTTAGAATTGCTATAGGATGCTTAATGATTCTTGACTTTTTCATATTGACAAGTATTGCTGGAATTATGACAATCGAAAGTTGACAGAACTTACGCAACTGTCACAGGCGACTCCAGGAACGGTGTTTTAACCGGCTTCGGAGTATCCTTTGAGAATCCTTGGTTATTTACACCAAGGAGAAGTCAAGCGCGAACAACTGTCATAGTCAATGTAAAAGAAAGAAGATAAATACTATATCAGACCGTTGGAAATTGTGCCTGTTGAAGGCAAAAATTTTTGCTTAAATGCAAAGGAGATATTCAACTTAATGAGTATTCCAATTCAAGTTTCACCAGCGACGAACGATCTGACCCTATCCATGGATCAGACCTTCGCCGAAGTGGTGAAGGTAACTATCCCGAAATCTGGGGTAGTCCCGAAAGTGGATGCCTATTTTCTCGCCGACACAACGGGTAGCATGAATAATGCGATCGCGGCGGTCAAGAGCGGCATCCTCGATGCTATGACCAGAATCCAGGACTTAGGGGCAGATGTCTGGTTCGGGGTTGGCGACTACAAGGACTTTCCGGCTCCGGTTGCCGACGAACATCCTTACGGATTCGCCCACCAATGTAGCCTGATCGCCGATATCGCCGTCGTCAAAGCCGCGATCGATGCCTGGACAACCTCCCCCGGTCAGGACACGCCAGAAGCTCAGTTCTATGGACTCGATCAAGTTGCCGAACCACCCGGCGGTCAGATCGGTTGGCGTGCAGATGCCAAGCGGATTATTGTTTGGTTTGGCGACGCCGCCGGTCACGACCCAGTCTGCAAAGAAATTTCCAACCTCTCCTACGACATTACCGAGGCATCGGTCACCGCCAAGCTAGTGGCAGAGAAGATCAAAGTGCTGGCGCTTTCCATGGACACCAACTATCGTGCCCCTGCAGGACTCGACGACGATCCCGTAAGATCCTCCAGCGCGTTTAGGTCTAGATGCGGAGAGCCTGGTGGCACCCCTGGACAAGGGAGCCGAATCGCCAAGGCAACGGGTTGCAAGCTAGTCCAAGGTGTCAGTGCCGACACGATTGTGGAGACAATTACCACAGAATTGGCAGCACAGATCACCGCGATTGGGAACGTCAGTCTGGTAGCCACCGGAGCCACCGCACCATTTGTCAGTGCGATCGCACCGACCGACGGTTATGGTTCCCTGAGCAGAAACCAAGACCATGAAATTAGCTTTGACGTTGACTGGATTGGCACAGTAGAAGCCACCAGCAATACCCAGGTCTTCAACGGCTCCCTTGATGTCGTAGTTGACGGCGAAATCGTTGGTGGCAAAACCGTCAAAATCACAGTTCCAAGTTCTGTTCCAGAACTACCCCCAATTGAACCCGAGGAGGAAGATATGGTCACACGCCTAGATGATGTTTCCGGTACCTGGATGTTCATTCACCAAGTGACAGGTACTTATTTACAATCGATCGGTTACAGTCCCAATGTCAACGATTATGTCCATACCTGGAACCTTGATCCTCCTAATACTACAGCAGGATACCAAGGACACCTGTGGCTTCTGACCAAGCAGACCGATGGCACTTACTACATCCAATGCTGGGAAAAAGATGTCACCTTCAAGGAGCAGTTGTATCTCCAAGGACCAGCCAAACCTGGGAATGACGGGTATCCAAGGTTGCAACGGCGCAGCGAAACTGAATTGCAGTCCTGGGTATTGGTTCCAGTCAGCGGAGATCCCGACACTTACGCCATCCAACCCAAGGCATTCCCCGAATATGCCCTAGGTCTGATTGGCAATAATTGTCAAAACAGCATCGGTGTGGTTGCCAACCGCACCTGGGGAAAACCAACATTCCATCACTATTGGCGACTGAGCAAGGATTACGTTGGTGGCAATTAAATCTGAGTACAGACAGCTATCTACCAGGGCGGTAAGCTGATATAAACAATAGACATTTGCTGAAAAAGAATCTGAAACTTTGCTCCTGTCTAGGGAAAAGTCGGATTTCAGGAGATGTCTATTTTTTTCCTTAATCTGTGCTTTTATATTAGTTTTTTGTGCCTATAGCTTGATCCTGTGGCAGAATTTAACAGGAGGATTACGAAGACAATTGGCTTGATTTGGCGTTGATTTTTATTTTAGTCACGCTATTCCCAGAAAATTTATATTGTTAATTGTGGAGGGTTTGAAACGATGATGCGTGAGTTGAGTTGGATTGGGCTACTGCTGATCACCGCTTACTTACTTGGCTCAATTCCGACTGGATATTTGGCTGGACGTCTGGTTAAAGGAATTGATATCCGGGAGGTCGGATCGGGATCGACGGGGGCTACCAATGTTTTGAGAAACCTGGGAAAAGGTCCGGCTTTCGTTGTTTTACTGATTGACGCGGCTAAAGGAGTTGGTGCTGTTGCTTTGGTACATGGCTTCTTTTCCCTAACGGGAACATCCGTAATCCCAGATACCTGGAAACCTTGGTTGGTGGCTGTCGTCGCTTTGGTGGCGATGGTGGGTCACAGCAAATCAATATGGATTAACTTTACGGGAGGAAAATCAGCCGCTACAGGGTTGGGCGTCTTATTGGCTATGTCTTGGTTTGTCGCGTTGAGTGTATTGGTAATCTTTATTGGGGTCGTCGGTTTCTGGCGGTTTGTTTCTCTGGGTTCTATTGCGGCTGCGATCGCGGTTGCTGTTTTGATGATTGTCTTAGCCCAACCGTTGCCTTACCAGATATTTGGGGTTATGGCGGGGCTATATGTTATATTACGACATCAAGCCAATATTCAGCGTCTACTCGCCGGTACTGAACCCCGGTTAGGGCAATCTGTATCACCAGAAGTGATCAGCAGTTAAAACCTTGTTGGTATGAACCTCTCAGGTTAAACCTGATGTGAACTAGGATGGAGATAGTCAGTTTCTTTCCAAGTACCGTGAACCAGTACGATCCTAAACTTGCTCAGTTTAACCTATCAGGCGTGGGCTGTTGGCTCACCCTATTAGCCACATTTTTATTACTGGGAACAGTTGGCTTGGGCTGGCTGGTCAACGGATTCTTAATTCTGATTGGGTTAGCCATCCTAGCGCCAGTCATTGGCTGGGTTGGCTTTCGCTGGTGGTTACAGCGTAACCTAGTTGAGGATAAATGTCCCGTTTGCGCCTACGAGTTTACTGGGTTTAATCGTACCGAATGTCGCTGTCCCAACTGTGGCGAATTGTTGAAAGTCGAACAGGGTCAATTTAACCGCTTGACGCCGCCAGGTACGATTGATGTAGACGCCGTAGAGGTTTCAGTGAAGCAGCTTGAGGATTAAGCGAGTTTAACGTAGTCGCGGAAGTCCTCACCCTCAACAGAGTAGGGTGAGGATGGACAGCGGGAAATCGGAGGAACGTAGATTTCCAAATTACCTAGCTAGATGCAATTTTTTAGTGTTATAATAACAGCAACCCACTTAGGTCTACATGGTTTGGCATGGGCTGAAGATAGTCGGGCTAGGTGTGATAGAGATGTAGTCCTTGCGCGTTAATGAACTCGACCACCGTTCGCTTTTATAGCGTCCTCCAAAAGAATAGCGCAAGATGCCAA
>NZ_JAVJRX010000158.1:0-6687 GCF_040219735.1 Coleofasciculus sp. G1-WW12-02
GTAGTCGAAATTAGAGGTAGGACAGCCGTGGGACACACGGTGGTTAAGCTTTCTGAGGGTAAAGGTTCCGTCCTAGAAGACGATAAACTCTGCCTCCCTGTGACGGAAGAATCCCCCGCGTTTTAACCGGGGGAGTGTCAAATACCTTTTCTTGGGGAAGCACGATCACCGAAATGCGTCAAAATTTCAGTACGGGTTTCCAGCTTTATCCCGCCGCTATAGAAGATGCTTTGACAGCATACCAATGGTTAATCAATGAGTCTGGTTTGAATTCCCTTAAAATTGCTATCGCGGGAGATTCTGCTGGTGGTAACTTGGTTCTAGAAACCTTACTCTCATTACGCAATGCTGAAAAAGCCTTGCCCAGTGCAGCTTTTGTCATCTCACCCTATGTAGATTTAGCTAGAACCGGTAAAACAATTCAAACAAAAGCCGATGTTGACTTAATGGTGACGCTGGATCTACTTGAGAGCATCAACAGTATGTACTTGCCGAGTGGTAATTTTCAAGATCCTGAAGTTTCTCCCCTCTATGCCGATTTGTCAAAGTTACCACCCCTGCTGATTCATGTAGGCACTGAAGAAGTTTTGCTAGACGACTCGCTGCGATTGGCACGACAAGCGGCTTTAGCAGGTGTGGCGGTAGAACTTAAAGTTTGGCACGGGATGATTCACTGTATGCATTTATTTGCTCCAATGCTCAGCGAAGCACGAGATGCAATTTCTGAAGCGGGAGCTTTTCTAAAGCATCATTTGAAGTAGGGAGATAAACTCCATGTTAATCCAGTTTCAATTGTGCAATAATAATGCCGATGATGGCTAAAATCCCAGTTGGATAGAAAGCATAGGTATAACTACCAAACAAATCCCGAATTTGTCCGATGGCTAGAGTTCCTAACAATGCTCCTGCTCCATAGGCAGTGAAAACTATCCCATAGTTCTTGGCATAGTCCTCTGGAGCAAACAGAATTAGAGTAGCTGTCGGTGCGATCGCTAACCATCCCCCTAAGCAAAGCCAGAACAGAGAAAAGGCAACCAGATAAGTCAAAGCTTCCCCCTCTCCCGCGTTGAGCATCAAAATCGAAGCAATCAGAATCAACACATAAGAGATCATTGCCGCTCCCTTTGGCTGAAGCCGATCCGTCAACCAACCAAAGAGGGGACGCCCGATTCCATTAAAAACGGCAAATAGAGAAACCGTAATCGCTGCGGTGGTAGCATCGAGTTTGATAATTTCCTGTGCCACTGGGCTAGAAATCCCGATCGCAGATAGTCCGACAAAAGTGCCGATGGTGTAGCAAACCCAGAGAGTATAGAAGGAAGGCGATTTCAATAGTTCTCGCCGCTGATTTGGGATTATTTCATTGATCCCTTTGGCAGTTCCTGTTTGGGGTTTCCATCCGACTGGGGGTAATTTGAGGGTCATTGAAATTACAAGGATAATTGCTGTTAAGCTAATCCCCAGAATCGTGAAGGTAGGAAGAACTCCATAAGCTACAATTAACGTTTTGGCTAGCGGTGCAGTCACTAAGGGAGAAAGTCCAAACCCGATCGCCGTCAATCCAACTGCCAATCCTTTGCGATCGGGAAACCATTTGGCTGAAACAGTCAGGGGAACACCATAGGCAATGCCAACTCCCGCACCAGCGATTACACCATAGGTAATCGTTAATAACGTGATATTCGTTGCTAGGCTGGAGAGTATATAACCAATTCCCGTCACCACGCCACCTATGGCGGTAATTTTGCCCACGCCAATCTTATCAATGTAAAATCCTGTAATTGGCATCAACATGGCATAGAGGACTAACAAGATAGTGAAAGGCAACACACTTTGGGTGGCGCTGATGCCAAATAAATCCTCTAGCGGTTTGCGAAAGATACTCCAAGAATAAACTGTTCCTAGACAGAGGAGAACCATCGAACCTAAGGGGATTAGAAACCATCTGCCTTTTTCTGCTGGTAACCCAAAAAGGCGAACAGATTGCCAGTTATCCATAACCTCTCCTGCACATAGCGGATCTCAGCCTAAGCTTTCGATCAGGATATCAGTGGTTAGGTAGGAATTCTAGTAGGAGGTGTCAGCAGGTTTAGAGCGTCGGTTCAGTATTAGCGGTTAGGGGTGGGGAAGAAGTAGCGAATTTTACCATTAAGCAATAAACCAAACTATTGGTCTCCCCCGTGCAAAAAAAGCGAAGCATCCTATGGCTTCCCCCTTCTTAAGGGGGACGGGAGGGGGATCTAAAGGGGGACGGAAAGGGGATCAAGAAGGGGGATCAACAGGTCACGTTTGATCAATAATTTCTGTTACTTTAACCTTAATTTGCCCCTGAGCTAACTGAATCTGTAATTCTTCTCCAGAAACGACACTTGCCGCATTACGGGCAATTTTTCCCTGTTCAGTACGCACCACAGCATAACCTCGTTTTAAAACATTGGTCGGGTCAAGGGTGGCTAACTTTTGCCCCAAAAATTGGCAGTGCTGAGTAGCTTGACTTATGCGCCAATTTATGTTATTGGCTAATCGCTGTCGCTGCTGTGCGATCGCGTGTTGTTCCTGCTGTAGCTGTCGGTCAAGGGGTAAGCGTTGGAGACGGTTTTTGAGTTGGTGTAATTGGTTGCGGGAGATATCCAGATGATGAGTCACCGCCTCATATAACGCTTCCTGACGCTGCTGATGTTCGCGCCGCAGTGTCGCCAACTCTGGCACTGCTCGTTCGGCGGCGGATGTGGGTGTATGAGCGCAAAAATCAGCCACTAAATCTGCCAAAGATTCATCCCGTTGATGACCAATCCCAGTTAACACTGGAATCGAACAATTCGCGATTGCTCTCACCACTCGCTCATCATCAAAGCCAACTAAATCCTCCGATGCACCACCCCCTCGCGACAAAATCACCAATTCAGCCCTCCCGTCTCGCTCAACTCGCTCAATCGCTGCCACAATCGATTCGGGTGCCAAATCCCCTTGCACTTGTGCCGGAGAAAACAACACACATAACCCAGGATACCGTTGTCGCAGGGTGCGGCGAATATCCCCCCAAGCGGCGGCTTGGGGTGAAGTGACTACCGCGATTGTTTGCGGATGCGTTGGTAGGGGGCGCTTGTTTTGGGCATCGAATAATCCTTCAGCCTCCAATCGTTGGCGAAGTTGGTTGTAGCGCAGCGCCTTTAACCCCTCTCCTCCCGGCAACGCCTGCCAAACCATAAGCTGGTATTGTCCCCGTTGCGGATAAATCCGGATACTGCCTAAAGCAATCAACTGTTCTCCGGATTGGGGGAGTTGCACCAGCTTACTTAGCACAGAGTTCCACACCACGCATTGAATGGATGCCTTGCCCTCTAGATCTTGCAGAGTGAAAAACATACCACTCCGATGGCGGTTCGCACTAGAGACTTCTCCTATTACCCAAACCTTCTGGAGTTGGGTATCCTGCTCTAACACCTCTTGAATATAGTCGGTTAACCCAGCAACGGAAAGGGTTCCCTCTGGAAGCGATGAATTATCATTTGTCATTTGTCCTTTGTCCTTAACTATATGCTCCCCCAGCTCCCCCAGCTCCCCCAGCTCCCTCGAACTTGCTGATTGACCCAACAGTGCTATAGTAGTACCTGTGTTCTATACTAGGGGAGAGGAAATGCTGTCAAATGTCTCTCTCCAGTCCAAGACTTGGGATCAAAACACAGTAACAGTTTGGCAAAATTTTGGCGTTGATGAACAATTTCCTGGCATTGACAAATTAGCATTTCTGTGATTTTGTTCCAAAAATCAGGTCACGTTAATCTCAACAGACAGTCGGCGTTAAAATAGAGCCAACTTTGTGCACCCATTCTCAGTCCATATCAATAACAGTTCTTGAGGCATCCATGGCTACCCCAATTACCAACAGTCCCGAAAAGGAAAAAGCCCTGAACTTGGTACTCAACCAGATTGAGCGTACCTTTGGCAAAGGTTCGATTATGCGCTTGGGAGATGCCACCCGTATGAAGGTGGAAACCATCTCCAGTGGTGCAATTACCCTAGATTTAGCCTTGGGTGGTGGCTTGCCCAAAGGACGGGTGATCGAGATTTACGGACCAGAAAGTTCTGGAAAGACAACCCTCGCCTTGCACGCTGTAGCAGAAGTGCAGAAGAGTGGTGGGGTCGCCGCATTTGTAGACGCTGAACATGCCCTCGATCCAACCTACTCATCGGCGTTAGGGGTTGACATTGCCAACCTTTTAGTATCTCAACCGGATAGTGGTGAATCCGCTCTGGAAATCGTCGATCAACTCGTGCGATCGGCGGCTGTAGATATTGTTGTGATTGACTCAGTAGCCGCCTTGGTGCCTCGTGCGGAAATTGAAGGCGAAATGGGTGATACCCAAGTGGGATTGCAGGCGCGTCTGATGAGTAAGGCGCTACGCAAAATTGCTGGGAATATTGGAAAATCAGGCTGCACCGTCATTTTCCTGAATCAGTTGCGACAAAAAATTGGGATCACCTACGGCTCTCCCGAAGTGACAACAGGCGGTAACGCGCTGAAGTTCTATGCTTCAGTACGCTTAGACATTCGCCGGATTCAAACGCTCAAGAAAGCCAGCGAAGGGGAATATGGAATTCGCGCTAAGGTCAAGGTGGCAAAAAATAAAGTCGCGCCACCATTCCGGATTGCTGAGTTTGACATTATCTTCGGGCAAGGTATTTCCCGGTTAGGATGTCTGGTTGACTTGGCTGAACAAACAGGGGTGATTAACCGCAAGGGCGCTTGGTATAGCTACAACGGTGATAATATTGCCCAAGGTCGTGACAATAGTGTCAGGTATATTGAAGAGAATCCTGAAATTGCCGCGACTATTGAACAACAAGTGCGCGAACAGCTTGAGATGGGAGCTATGGTGCCAGCGAATTCCATCAACCCAGACGAAAACGAGGAGCAAGAGGAAGCACAAGAACATTTTGAGGAAGATTAGATTAGCGGTTGTTTAGCTTTATCGCAGATTCATCTCACACCATAATCTAGGTTTGGTGTGAGATGAATTGCCAGTTTACGGGTTGGGAATTTGCCGACTGAAAAATCGATCTAAAATTTCTGAGCGTTGATGAGAGTTTAATTTAGGTAAAGCCGATTCTCCAGATAATTCTTCTAGCTGCGCTAGTTCTTGCAAAAATTGCGAGGTTCCTTTTTGATAGTCGCCTTCATTTCCTTTGACTTTCGCAGGTAACTCGAAATCTTCATCTGTGGCTTTTCTTTTTGAGGATGGGGAGGGTTCTGCGGAGGAGGAAACTTTGGAAGCTTTCAGTTTAGCGATAATTTCTGGAGAGGCGGAATCGAGCTTTTGGGTATCGTTGCAGATGAAAAAGTAAAAAGCCAAGGTGCTGAGTCGAATGCAATCGCCATCCTTAAGCGGTATATGCCCATGTACAGGTTCACCGTTGACATAGGTGCCATTTGTGCTTTTAAAATCGACCAGGTAAAATCCTTTATTTTGCAGATAGTAAATCGCCGCATGATGACGGGATAAGTGAGGATCGGGAATCGATATCGCCAATTGGCGATCGCGACCGATAGTCCAAATTCCCTGAGGTTGAAACAGGGTTTGGGTTTTCCCCTCTACCAGATTGGTCATCAGACAAGGTCGCTGACTTTGAATAATACCTGTCACAAAACGAATTGTTCGGCTCGAGAACGTTTTATGACCGGTTTTCTCAAGCTGGAGAATTTCATCGAGTAGACCCCGATGATACTCGTAGAGCTTCAGGAAAACCTGGTATAGACCCAATCGTTGTTCGATTTCCATAAAACGAGCCGACAATTCCTAAACAACCTAATACCCATTGATGGGAACTTTAACATCCGGATTGGTGTATCGTTTCGGATGAACTCCACAGGGTTAGAAATTTTACCTGGAGATTAAAAGATCTAAGTAGGTTGGCTGTTGCCTCACAGATCTGTCGAGTTCAAGCCAATCTTAACCTATGGCTTACGCTCTGCCCGTTGTTCTAGGCGAAATAGCCAAATCATTAGGGCGACGATGCCAATTTGTAGCCCCAGATTCGGAAATGCTGTCCCCACTTCTCGACCTGCAATTAACTGTGCCAGGAAAACGAGTCCTCCAATAAAGCCAGAGGCACCAAATGCTACATAGATAAATTTTCTCAGTCCTCGATAGGGTGCTTTTGCCTCAGCTTTCAGTCGAGCGTATTTTTCCGGACTCATCTGTCGGGATTTGAGGTTCGACTGGGGCTGGCGATTGTTTGGGGTGGAATGGGTCATGAGTTTCGTTGATCGTACCTCTCTAGCTTAATGGTGACATGAGTATCCCCACCTTGGGCAGTGAATTATGCCAAACCTTGCTTTAATATAAAAAATGTATCTTTGGAGTAACCTGATCACAGGGTTAATGCCAGAGAAGGAAAAAGATGCCGTTACTTGCGCTAAAGCTTGCTATAGTAGTCAAGTGATGCCGGTGTAGCTCAGTGGTAGAGCATTCGATTCGTAATCGAACGGTCAGCGGTTCAAATCCGCTCATCGGCTTAATGTCAAGGTACGGAAAATAGGAAGGACCTGAAGGGGTGACAAGCAGCTCAAAAGCTTGACAGACAAAGCATTTTCCCCCTCAAGCTTCAAAAAGATGAGAGCTTATTGACAGGTTTATTGAGAATAAAAAGGTAAATGAGAATGATAATCACAGAGAGTAAGTACCA
>NZ_JAVJRX010000159.1:0-49932 GCF_040219735.1 Coleofasciculus sp. G1-WW12-02
AGAAGAGGGGTTCTAGATATTAAGTGATATTCTAGTTGACTTCGGGTAGGACATAATCGTGTAAGACCTAATTAGGGGTAACTCGAAAGGGCTGTGATTAGCTCAAGAATCCCCCGTCTTTCAAGCGGGGGAGTGTCAAAATAGAAAGCACAAACCTAATTGCCTCAAATACTGCTTGTGACTGTTTCTGCCTTTGCCGCTGAACGCTTACTCTTTACACCGACTCCCCCGCAAACCGATGCTATCCCCACCATCTTTGCCTTCCCCAATGACTACACCGTGGGGATTACCAGCTTAGGCTATCAGGTGGTTTGGGCAACCCTAGCCGAGCGATCTGACCTCCAGGTAAGTCGCTTGTTTACTGATTGCCATGAACCTTTGCCCAGACAGCCAGAGTTACTCGGCTTTTCATTATCATGGGAACTGGATTATGTCAATATTTTGTCCCTACTAGAATCCTTAGAGATTCCGGTACGATCCGCACAACGGAATGAGCAGCATCCCCTGGTGTTTGGCGGCGGACCCGTACTAACCGCAAATCCTGAACCCTTTGCTGATTTCTTTGATGTGATTTTGTTAGGGGATGGGGAAACCCTATTAGGGGATTTTATTGAGGCTTATAAAGAAATTCGCCAAGCCAATAGAATCGAGAAATTGCGGCGATTAGCCCAAGTTCCAGGGATATATGTTCCCAGTTTGTATACCGTAACCTATCAGGAGCAAACAGGCGCGATCGCATCCATTCAACCCGTCGATTCCCAGATTCGGGCCACCGTAACTAAGCAAACCTATCGCGGGAATACTCTATCCGCCTCCACCGTTGTTACCGAAAAAGCCGCTTGGGAAAATATTTATATGGTGGAAGTGGTACGCAGTTGCCCAGAAATGTGCCGCTTCTGTTTGGCGAGTTATTTAACTTTGCCCTTTCGCACGCCAAGTGCAACTGATTCGTTGATTCCAGCGATTGAACGCGGATTGACAGTAACTAAGCGCATTGGCTTACTGGGGGCGTCGGTGACTCAGCATCCAGAGTTTGAGGTGTTGCTGGATTATCTGGCAAAACCGGACTATGATAATGTCCGCTTAAGTATTGCCTCAGTGCGAACCAATACCGTTACACCTAAACTAGCGGAAACTTTGTCGAAACGGGACACGCGATCGATTACTATTGCTGTGGAAAGTGGTTCGGAACGATTACGGCAAATTATTAATAAGAAATTGCATAATCAAGAGATTATTCAAGCGGCAATTAATGCTAAAGCTGGGGGATTAAAGGCACTCAAAGTTTATGGGATGGTGGGTATTCCCGGAGAAGAGATGTCTGATGTGGAACAGACGGTAGCGATGATGCAGGCGATCAAAAAAGCCGCCCCAGGTTTACGCTTAACTTTGGGATGCAGTACCTTTGTTCCCAAAGCCCATACACCCTTTCAATGGTTTGGCGTGAATCCCGCCGCCCAGAAGCGGTTGAAGTATTTGCAGAAAGCCTTGCGATCGCAGGGGATTGACTTTCGCCCAGAAAGCTATAATTGGTCAGTGATTCAGGCGCTAATCTCTAGAGGCGATCGCCGATTGTCTGAGTTGTTAGAATTAACACGGCATTATGGCGATTCCGTGGGCAGTTTTCGGCGGGCTCTCAAGCAGTTAAAAGGAAAGTTGCCAGAATTGGATTTTTATGTCCATGAGAATTGGTCAACAGAGCAAATACTGCCTTGGAGTCATTTACAAGGGTCTTTACCTCAAGGTACATTATTAAAACATTTGGATGCGGCGATGTCTATTCGTCATTAGTCATTCGTCCTTTGTCATAAGTCCTTCGATAAGTCATGCAAGATTTAAAAGCAGAACTCGCTCAATCCGTTGATGAAGCCGCCTGGGATTGGCTGGTTCCTCACGCTAAACAAGATGTTGTGATCGTGGTGACGCAAGAGTTAGATATACTTGATGTTGGAGTCGCGATCGCGAATGATGATACCTTGTCTGTCCAGTCTTGGATTAGTAACCAACAGCTTCACAAACCTTTTCCCAATCAATTAGCCGATTGGAATAGCGATCAAAGCAAACGGTTTCAAGCCTTGATTGTTCAGCCCTATGTTTTAGTCCAAGAACTCGCCGCCTAAAAGGTTGCTTGGTTTCATTACAATTAGCGGTCATGTAGAGACGCTGCATAGAATGTCTTTACTCTTATAAGTTCTATTTTTTGAGAAAATTGGATGTCTGACCCAAAGTCGCTCCAGTATATCCCGTAGTTACCCATAATAAAGCTCTCGCACCATCCCGCAGGGATTTCTCAATGGGTTCAGGATCACGTCCTAAGGACACAGGGACGGGTTTAATCGTGATCCCGCGACTGCCAAACACAATTTCACCAATTACACGCGCACGCAGCATGTGATCATCAGCCGTAATCAAATAGACACCATCGATACCTTGGGCTTTCAACTCATCCACCAACGTCGTAAAGTTGGTTACTGTATCGGTAGCACGGCGATCAATATGGAGAAGGTTGCGGGGAATTCCGGCTTTGGCGAATACCTTTTCGGTGTACCAAGACGGACTACCCGACGATACCCAGATGTGAAGATTGGGGTGCTGCTGGGCGAAATCAGCCGCAAAGAGTTCTCGTTCTTCTTCTCCCCCTAAAACCAAAATAGCTTCCGGCTGGATCAAATAACTTTGAATTTGCTTATAGCCACACAATAGCGAAACCGCCAAAATCGGCATCAACCAGGGCAGTAATCTAACTTTAGAGCGCCGCGATCGCGAAAACAAGTATCGCCGTTGACGCACAGAAATCCTCAAAAGCATGAATAAATAGATGAATCAGGTGGTATCAAGGAGGAGCGCTCGTTTGGGTGGAACCTGAAAATCCCCCTACATCGCAAGATACCAGTCTAAAGGTACGCTTAACCGCAATGCAATCCATTACTGGAAAAGTTCTACGATCCCCTGAAAACTTTCCACCCTAATCCTCTGCTAGTCCGTACAGATTTGGACACTCACTCCCCAGACGCTTCTTGCATCGCGTCTGGGACATAGCGATTTCAACCGAAAACTTTTTCGGTCTACTGATATTCTCTTAACCACGGGACTGGCCGGATTCGAACCGGCGACCTAGCGCTTCAGATTGGTGTGAGTTTCCTCACTCTCTGGACTATCCCTTCACCTTGGGCTTGTCGCCTTTAGGTGGTAGCCGTTCTGTTTAAGGACGTTTGTACTTTATAGAGCATACTTTCGTGGATGTAAGGACGAATGAAAGCTAGAAATCGTTTTCCTTCTTTCGTTCCCATTCGCAGACGATAAAGACCTTTCCCTTTACTCAGCCCCCACTTAAATCCCCAAACCTCTGCAAAATAAGAAACAATGATCTCATTTTGTGGTTTCGAGAGATAAGTATTGAGATTAAGCGTCAAAGCATGAACCTTTCCGTCTTTTTTCGGGAAGGACTTAGAACCATCATCCATAAACCAGATGGCTATTCCCTGGGGGGTTAAGAGATTCAGGAACTTCCGAGTGATTGTTTTCGTTCCAGCTTGATAAAGCTTCTTAACCAAGACCCGCGTCAGCGGAATCAACTTGGGTTCCAGGCGAATCTGCTTATAGTCCTTCCTTGTACTCCAGCGTCGGATACTGACTGGTTTTCCGGTTATTTGTTCGAGAAGCTTTTTCTTAAATAAGAGATACTCCTCATGTTTAGATGAAGTCTGGATAAAGAAGTTTTTTTGATTTCTTTTTCCATCACCTAATAACAGTCCAGCCAGAATACCGCGTTGCTCTACTTTCGATGAGACATTATAGTCCATCTTTTATTGGTTTCCTTAAACCAGTCTCTGCACCTTCCGATTAGTTATAAGGTTGGAGTTTTTCCAGATTGGCTTAAACTCCAACTAATCGGCTTGGCTCAAGATTACCTTATCTGTTAAGACTTAGGCTTCCTTGAATTTGACTACATTCACTCGTTAGGTTTCCCTGACGGTGCCCGATTTTTCAGGAGGCGCTTGCTCTATCCATCTGAGCCACAGCCCCATTCAACTCAACCATTATACCCAATACTTTCTCTATAGTCTTGCCTGATCCCCAACTTCTGCAAAAAATAAGGAATCTAGGAAATCCAGGGCAATTTTGCCTGACCTGTCCAAGCCTCATTCCAAGGTTCCCCACCCACTTCTAGTCCGCAAAGTGAGCTATCGGCTTTGAGAATCGTTTTAGCAGTTCCCCCGCGTCGCGATCGCAGTTCCAGGGTAAGCTTACCCTGCATGGTATCGCGGCAAATAAAGATTAAACCCTGTTCCGTTGGGGCACGCAGGAGAGTACCCGGTTGATTTGTCGTACTGATTAACTCAACCTCATACTCAGCATTGCGGGCTTGCATTTGCCAGTCTCCCCAAGGCTGAATTTGCCAGCGCACTTCTGAATTCCAGGGGACAAATTCATAAAATTGCCCTTGATAGTGGATACCAATTAACGCCGCTGATTCCATCCACCACAGCACTCCCCGCCTACCCCCACCCGCCGTGAGCGCCAAGTCAGGTTCATTGTCAAAGCTGTTGCAATTGAGCCAAAACCACTTTTGTGGAAAAGAACGTCCCCAGTTTTTTTCGCCGTAAGCGGGAGCATTGGTAAACTCGTAGCGTTGACCCTTCCACTCAATCCAACCCGTCGCCCAGCCGTGAGCCATCAAAATCTGCCAACCGGGTTCAAATATCTGGAATGACGATAACCAGCCTGCTGTTGATTGCTCAGGTGCATCGCGACTCGCCCAACCATAGATGGGTTGAATTTCATAGCGCCAATGGCAGTAATCCCCCGTGGCGGGATCACTAATTTTACCTTGATTCAAGGTAGCGGTGGCTTGATACCCTTGGTGGATATGATTGTCAAAGGTGGCGGGATCTAAATATTGGGCGGGAATTGCTAAGTCTGTTTTCCCCCAATGTCCTAGGGCTAAGGATGTGGGAGATGCCCAAAATTGCTCAACATCTGGAAAAGTACGGCACAGATAACCATCCTCAGGACCCAAAATTTGAGCGGCGCCACCGGTGTGGGGTTGACCGCCGATGGGATCTTCAATGGAATACATGAAGCCAAAGGTCTGACCCCAATCGGGTAAGGTGACTCGATAGTACCACCCTTCAAAGAAGCGAGAACTACTTCCATCCCAGTGATAACCGCTATGGGGGGTTTGCAGGAGATTGGCGAATTGGTTCATTCTTTATGGTTTAACAATCCCAACAAGATAATCAAGGGCGAACCTGGATACAAATTATGGAACCGAGGGCGGGCTAAAACTTTACCAAAACTTTATAGAGGATCAGTATCATTCATAAATATTACGCCATAATTATGTAAAGCACTGGGAGGATAATAATTATGTCACGTTTGGTTATCAATTTTTAAGATTAGTTAAGTGTTCGTGAGGATCAGGTAGCCCAGCTAAGGTGGCGAATCAAACGCCGACTAAGAATGGAGCGATCGCGGCTGCAACATCCTAAAGTTAGCCCAAGCCAACTCCTTAGACAACGTTATTAAAAATGGTTCAAAACCCTGCTAGTTCGACAAATTCCCTAGCTGAATTTTCTACACTTACGGAACTGCTACGTTGGAGGGCGCTGCAGCACCCAGACAAGTTAGCCTATAAGTTTCTCGTTGATGGCAAGCCAGAAGGACCCGAACTCACTTATGCTGACCTTGACCGTTTAGCCCGGGCGATTGGGGCTTGGCTGCAACAGCATAGTGCTAGAGGTGAACGTGCTTTACTCCTCTATCCCCAAGGATTAGAGGTGATTGCTGCCTTTTGTGGCTGTTTATATGGGGGGATAATTGCGATCCCTGTCCCGCCTCCGGATGGGGGACGAATGAAGCGCACGTTACCCAGACTGCGCTCTATTGTTCAAGATGCCCAAGCCTCTATTTGTTTAACCACAGGTCGAATTCTTTCTCTGCTGGAGAATGGACGGGAGGAGTTTCCCGAATTCGACCAAATGCAGTGGCTGGATACTGAACAGGTCGATCTCAATCTGGCTCAAGCATGGCAAGATCCACAAGCAAGTCGGGATGATCTAGCGTATCTCCAGTACACATCAGGGTCTACCTCCACACCCAAGGGGGTAATGCTATCTCACCATAACCTGATGTTCCATTCCGGCTATCTTAATCAAGCCTGCGGTTACGATGCAGATAGCGCCACCGTGACTTGGATGCCTTACTTCCACGATTACGGGTTAGTCCAAGGCATGGTTCAACCCCTCTATAACGGGACGCCCTGTTATGTAATGTCGCCCTTTTCCTTTATTAAGCAACCGATGCGATGGTTAGGGGCAATTACCCATTATCGGGCAACTCATAGCCAAGCGCCTAACTTTGCTTACGATTTGTGTGTGCGGCGGGCAAAACCCAAACAACTAGCAAAACTGGATTTGAGCAGTTGGCAAGCGGCGGGAAATGCGGCGGAACCGATTAACCCGAAAGTGATGCAGTCTTTCTTTGAAACCTTTGAACAATGTGGGTTCCGTTGGAATGCCTTTGCCCCTGCTTATGGACTAGCAGAAGATACCCTGCTGGTATCCAGTAAGCCATTGCTCACCCCGCCGGTTCTTTGTATCCTTGATGCGTCTGCTTTAGAAAAAAATCGGATTGTTCCCGTATCCAGCCCCCAAGAAGGGGTAAGGATGTTACCCAGTTGTGGGCGTCTGGTTTGTGATACTCAAGTCGTTATCGCTAATCCTGATACATTGACACAATGTGACCGTGATCAAGTAGGGGAAATTTGGGTGAAAGACCCCAGTGTGGCGAAAGGGTACTGGCAACGTCCGGATTCGACAAAGGAAACATTTCAGGCTTACCTGACAGATACCGACGAAGGTCCGTTCTTACGAACCGGGGATTTAGGATTTTTGCGGGACGGTGAACTATTTATTACCGGTCGGATTAAAGACCTGATTATTATCCGAGGTACTAATCATTATCCTCAAGATATTGAATGGACAGTCCAGCAGGTTCACTCCGCCTTGCGTCCTGATTATGGCGCCGCCTTTTCCATCGAGGCTGGCGGTGAGGAACGGTTGATTGTGCTACAGGAGGTTGAACGTCGGACTCAAGATGTCAACTTTGAGGAAGTAATTACGGATATTCGTCAAGCTGTAGCCGAGGAACATGAAATCCCAGCTTATGCGGTTGTCCTAGTTCAACCGGGAACAATTGAGAAAACCTCAAGTGGCAAAATTCAGCGCCTTGCGGCGAGAACTAAGTTCTTGAATGGAGAACTGGGTGTGATCGCGGATTGGAGTGAAAATCCGAAACTCAGGAGTAAGTTCCGCACCCTCCAGGGAGAAGTCGATGCTTTGGTGCAGCAATTACAAGTTCCCAAGTCTTAGGGTTGGTGATTGGGGATTGGTGATTGGTTAAAGATTTATTCCACCATATCGGGGCGGGTTTAGGAACATCAGGGTGACAAGTAAGGATAATCGTAAAACCCGCCCCTACGAAAAAACAAAGAGGGTACAAAGAAATGCATCAACTGAAACAGTATCAAATAGCACAAGCGCTAGAACGGGATTTAGGAGATCCGGCTCATCCAGAGAGTACGATGTCCTTCAAACGGGTGATGGAACTGGATGAGAGCGAAGAATTTCCTGAAGCTGAAGTGGATTGGCTTTATAACTGGAAACTTCAAGATTACTACGTTCCCGAAAAATGTGGCGGTAAATTTACCTCCTTTGAGGAATTCGTCGCCTTTGTGCGGGTAATGTCGCGGCGAGATCAAACGATCGCGATCGCATTTACCACCATGTTCTGGTCATTCCTCACCTGGATGGCGGGTACAGATGCCCAGAAAAAGAAACTTTCCCAGTTTATCCGCGAGGAAAAGGGAACCATGTGTCTTGCCTATTCCGAACGAGCCCATGGGAGTGACTTGATTGGTGGCGATGTGAGTGCCAAAAAAGTTGAGGGAGGGTATCTCCTGAATGGGGAAAAGTGGCCCATTAACCGCGCTACCCGTTCCGGGGTATCGTTTGTTTTAGCCAAAACCAGTGAAGAAGAAGGCGCTCGTTGTCTCTCCTTATTTATGGTTGACAAACGTCAACTTGACCCCTCTAGCTACTACAACCTGCCCAAAATCCTCACCCATGGTATTCGCGCCTCAGATATGAGTGGGATTGGGTTTAAGGATTGCTTCATTCCCGAAGGGATACGCTTAAAAGACGAAGGTTCGGGTTTAGAACTTGCACTCAAGGGCTTCCAAATCACCCGCATGTTGTGCGCCGCCTTCTCTCACGGTGCTGCTGATACCGCCCTGAGAACCACGCTGAACTTTGCCATTGACCGGGTTGTTTATAACAAAACTGTTTTTGATATCCCTCAACCTCGGCAAACCTTAGTCGATGCGTTCATCGATATGTTGGTTTGTGATTGTGAAACCATCGGTGCAGCTAGAGGGTTTCATATTATCCCCGAACAATTTTCCGTCTGGGCGACGGTGGTTAAATACTTTGTCACCATCAAACTAGAAGAGGTGATTAACAGTGTTTACGTCGTCCTCGGTTCCCGTTTCTATATGCGCGATGAGCATGATTGGGGCATTTTCCAGAAACTGCTGCGGGATAATTCGATTATCAGTATGTTTGATGGCAGCAGCGTGGTTAACCTTCATGCCCTAATTCTCCAGTTTCGCCCAATCGCCAAATATCGATCCAGACGCAAGCAGAAGACTATGGAGGGTATCCAATCCCGTCTGGATGCCATTTTCTCCCTAGAAAAATCCGTCCCGCCATTTGAGCCAGAGAAGCTGGAATTATTTGGTCGGGGGGCTGACGATGTGCTGCAAGGGCTAGAAATTGCCCTAGAACAACTACAGGCGCTGAAGACAGAAGCGGATGTTGACGCCGACGTACTGGAAAAAATTATCACCTTAACTACCATTGTTTTAGAAGAACTCGACGCCTTTGATGAACGCATTGCCAACTCCGGATTTGAACATGGTCATGATCAAGATCCCGAATTATTTGAACTGGCGAAAAAATACTGCGACTTACACGCCGCCGCCGCATCGGTTCACACCTGGATTTACAACCGGAAAATCTTGGGTGAGTTCTTTAGCAAGGGAGAATGGTTAGTATTAGGACTTTATCGCCGCTTACGCCCCTGGCGATCGCTGCCCAATATTGTCCCGAAAGCGTACAGTGAAAATGTTGCTCAAGAAATGCTTCAGCTGCATCAGGAAAACAAAATGTTTTCCATTGTACCCATTCAACTAGCCCACACTGAAACACAAGAGGAAAAACCCCATGCAAGTGCACAACTCCAACTCCAAGCCTAATGACGTTATGCTTCAAAGTGACGTAGAAACCAAGAATCAGCCCGTTGATTCTGTCCAAGCGATTCAAAATTGGATGGTGAATCAACTGGTAGAACAACTATCCCTAGATGCCAAAAACATTGATGTCACCGAACCTTTAACCCGCTATGGGCTTGATTCCATTGATGCGGTAACCATTGTCGGTGAACTCGAAGATTGGTTAGAGGTGGAATTACCTTCGACATTGTTCTGGGATTATCCAACGATTGAGAAATCGGCTCAATACCTAGTCGCAGAATTCGATGTTTCAGCCGCATTGAACAACGCCAAACCCGTAGCCCCCTCGGATAATAAAGAAGTGGAACCCGAAGCATCCGAAAAATCCGGCAAAGGCTGGGGTGGATTTTGGAAAGGATTGGGAGGGTAGAGACGTGCCATGGCACGTCTGGGAGCAGGGCTGTAGGGGCGGGTTTTACAGATCATTTATGGCTACACACTGATAACTTGACTAAACCCGCCCTGGTTAGGGGAGCAGGGGGAGCAAATTTCTCCCATTACCTTATTCCCTGTTCTCTGTTCCCTGTTCCCTAACAAATGACGAATGACAAATAAGAAATGACCAATAACCAATGACGAATGACAAAAAAGGAGGAAGCTGCTAATTGAATTTTTCTGACTTTTCCTTCTGGTGGGTGCTACTGCTTTACGCCATTCCTTTCTTTGCCATTCGCTATGTTGGCAAATCACTGAAGCTGTGGCGAGACAACTTTGACACCATCGGTTTGGCGGTGATGTCACTGATATTGTTTTTGAATGCTAGTCGCTCTAGTTTCGCCATCTTTATTATTGAGGTAGTGTTCAACTACTTCATGGTACGGCTGATGCTCCAGCGTCGTGGGAATGGTGCCAAGTTAATTGCCGCGATTGTGATTATCACGGACATCGCTATCCTCGCCTACCTAAAATACTTGACATTTTTTGCCGAAGATGTATTTGGCATTGTTGTACCGGGATTCAGGAACAATTGGGAACAAAACTTTCCCTTGCCCATTTTTCAACAGATTCCTCCTGGGGTTTCGTTCTACACCTTCCAGATGGTGGCATTTGTGGTCGATTCGCTCAGACCTAAATATAAAAAACCCATCGCTTTTCTGGATTACATTAACTTTATTGCCTTCTTTCCGCAAATTGTCGCTGGACCGATTGAACGACGGGCTGACTTATTACCCCAAATTCAAGGGTTTCGCTTTAAATTCACAGCAGAAAATCTTGAGTTAGGATTACGATGGCTATCTTTGGGCTTCTTTATGAAGTTGGTGCTAGCCGATAATATCGCCCCCTACATTAACTTACAAGAAACCGCCAATCCCTGGATTGTTTGGTTCTTTGCTTACTTATTTACCCTGCGAATCTACTTTGATTTTGCCGGCTATAGTTTCATGGCGCTGGGTGTGGCGAGAATATTGGGAGTTCAACTAACCGTGAACTTCCTGGCTCCCTATACCTCCGTCAGTATCCAGGAATTTTGGCGGCGATGGCACATTACCCTGAATAACTGGTTTCGCGACTATGTGTTTTTACCCCTAATGGGTTCTAAAAAACAATTAGCCGCCTTCTTTTTATTCATCACCTTTACCCTATCAGGGTTCTGGCACGGTGCGGCGTGGAATTTTATTATTTGGGGCGCTTATCATGGAGCGTTACTGCTGCTATTGCGATATACAGGGAGACCTTTTCAACGCTTGATCGGAAAAGGAAAGCAGGTGTCCCGTTTTCAGTTTATCTCTTGGGCGCTAACCTTTGGAGCCGTGACGCTGGGGTGTCTGTTCTTTATGGAAACGGATATTCTACGATTACTCTCAAAGTTACGAACGATTATTACCCCATGGGCGTATTCTTTATCAAATTTAGGCGAATTCTTGAGTTCCTATAGTCTCAACGAAGGCGCTGTATTAATTGTCACACTCTTGCTGGCAAATGGTGTGTTATTTATGGAACATCTCGCCGTTTGGCAGAAACGTAAGTTTGAATATGAATTGTTACTATTGCCTTGGGTATCGCGGGTTTTACTAGGATTAACCATCTTATTCGCGGCGAATCAGCCGTCTGAGTTTATTTACTTTGAATTCTGATGTGGAAATCATTAAAACTGACCAGTTGGATTGCGGTTGCTGCGATCGCGTGGACAATAGGTTATATTTACAACGCCCGCTATGGTGGAGAGTTGAGCTGGCTACGCATGATGTACGAAGACAAAATCGCGTTAGCCGAGAAGGTGGAAGCGCCGCGACGTTTATTGATTACTGGGGGTTCAGGGGCGCACTATAGGATAAACTCCGAGTTGATGGAACAGAAACTGGGGATTCTAGTGCTGAACTTCCCTGAATACAGGGAAATTCCTAAACTAGACTTTAGGAATGAACAATGAACCATGAACCATCTATTCACATCTGTATTCTAGGCGGGGGTTTTGGTGGACTTTATACCGCCTTATACCTGCAACGGTTTCGCCTGTTTAAATCACCAAAGTATAAAATTACATTAATTGATCGCAAAGATCATCTGGTGTTTACGCCCTTACTCTATGAACGGGTTACCGAGGAACTGCAAGCCTGGGAAATTGCACCCCGTTACCAAAACTTAATAAATAACACAACGATTAACTTTTGTCAAGGAAATATTCAGGCTCTCGATCTAGAAAAACGCCAAGTTAAGCTGCAATTAGAAACCCTATCAGAATTAGGGCAAAATCTCAGAATCGTAAGTTATGACTATTTAGTATTAACCGTTGGTGCCGAGATGCGCTTGGAGGGCGTACCGGGTGCAGCGACGTATGCTTATCCCTTCCGCACCGTTACTGATGCGGAACGCCTCAACCAACAGCTTAACCAGTTGGAACAGTCGAATTTGCCGCAAATTCGCATCGCCGTGATCGGTGCAGGACCGAGTGGTGTAGAGTTAGCTTGTAAACTGAGCGATCGCTTGCAGGAACGGGGACAAGTACGACTGATTGAACGGGGTCAGCAATTGCTGAAAACCTTTACCCCTTACAGTCAGAAATCCGCCTATCGCGCCTTAACCGCCCGTCGGGTACAAATGGAGTTTGAAACCAGCGTAGAGGTGATTGAAGCGGATCAAATTACTCTAATTAATCCGAACGGAAAAACCATTATGCCCGTTGATCTGGTGTTATGGACAGTGGGAACTCGTTCCATTGAATGGGTACGCCATCTTCCTTGTCAGCAGAATCCTCAAGGTAAGATACTCACCCACCCTACTTTACAGGTTGTCGGCTATCCAGAAGTCCTCGCCCTAGGGGATATGGCAGAAATCCCAGATTATCCAGGTCAACTCCCCAAAACCGCACAAGTAGCTTACCAACAAGCGGATTGTGCCGCCAAAAACCTGTATCGGGCGGTTAGGGGTAAACGTTTAAAGCCGTTCCGCTATTTACATTTGGGAGAAATGTTGACCTTGGGAAAAGGGGAGGCGGTAGTTTCCAGTTTTGCCCTGAAGATAAGCGGTCGTTTGGCTGGTATGATTAGACAATTAGTCTATCTTCAGCGATTGCCAACCCTGCGCCATCGCTTGCGGGTTTTGCAGCATTGGGTCGGTCAATGGTTGGTTAATTTAAGGCGACAATTAGCACAGCTCTTCTGGAAACGGCGACGAAAAACGGTTCGTTGATTGTCATTTGTCATTTGTCCTTGGTCATACTCAAGGAAGCGAGAAGCCGACTACGTCTATTGCCAGTCACTGAATTAGTATCAAAATTATCTTTTAATACTCAAGTATAACATTCCTAAATTCATTCATGTTTATTCTCTAAAAAATGCTATTTAATTCATACGTTTTTATCTTTGTATTTTTACCTTTTACACTAATTGTATTCTTTGGATTAGCGAAATTCAAGTTACTTAAACTTGCTGCCATCTGCTTAACCATCAGTTCTTTCATTTTTTATGGTTACTGGAATATAGCCTATCTTCCCCTCTTACTTATTTCTATTGCCTTTAATCACCAAATGGGCAAAGCTATAGAAAATACTCAACCAAAAGGAAAGCAAGGAAAAATTTTACTGTGGGTGGGGATTAGCATTAACTTAGCAATCATTGGTTACTACAAGTATGCTAATTTTTTCCTATCTTCAATTAACGGGCTTCTCAACACAGACCTAATCATTCCGACAATTATCTTACCTCTAGGTATTTCCTTTTACACCTTCACCCAAATTGCTTACTTAGTTGATGCCTACCGGGGAGAAACCAAAAATTCTAACTACGACCTATTAAGCTACAGCTTGTTTATTAGTTACTTTCCTCAATTAATTGCCGGACCAATTCTACGTCATGACGAACTCATTAATCAGTTTCGCAAAAAGCGGCATTTCATCTTTTCTCAAAAAAACATGGCGCTAGGATTAACTATGTTTAGTCTGGGGCTATCCAAGAAAGTCTTAATCGCGGATAACATTTCACCCTGGGTAGTCCCAGTTTTTGATAATCCAGGGGCTGTCAGCTTTATTGAAGCCTGGGTGGGCGCACTGAGTTATACCTTTCAACTATATTTTGATTTTTCTGGCTACTCGGATATGGCAATTGGTTTAGGGTTGATGTTCAATATCCACCTGCCGATTAATTTTAATTCCCCCTATAAAGCCACCTCTATTATCGACTTCTGGCGACGTTGGCATATTACCTTATCCAATTTCCTTCGTGATTACCTTTACATTCCCCTTGGTGGAAGTCGTCGGGGACAAGTACGTCGTTATGCTAACCTTTTAATTACAATGCTACTGGGTGGGTTATGGCACGGTGCGGGCTGGACGTATGTGATATGGGGTGGATTGCACGGTATGTATTTATCCATTAATCATTGGTGGCGTAAATTCAATATGCCATTACCCAAGCTATTAGCGTGGATCGTAACATTTTTTGCAGTTATCTTGGGATGGGTATTATTTCGATCACGCAGTTTACCAGAAGCAATTCAACTTGTCCAAACAATGATGGGGATAAATGGTGTTATATTACCTGGTGAAGATCAAGGGAAATTGTCAATAATAACCCACTTGGGATTCCAACTTAAGTCTTGGAAAGATTTAGTTTATTTACCAAACATTAATGGCAGTAAAACGTTAAGTTTAGTTGTTTTAGTAGCACTAACCTTCTGTGCAACATTTATGCCCAATACCCAGCAAATTCTGCAAAAGCTTAAACCCAGATGGTGGTGGGCAGCGTGGGTGGGTGTCTTAGCAAGTTTTTCTTTGCTATCACTCAATCGCGTATCAGAATTTCTCTATTTTCAATTCTAATACAGAAATTAGAAATTCTCAATTATTCAGGAAGCCTAATGTTAGTTTATAATCACACAAAACACATCCATACTTCTTAGTTATTTTCCTCTGTCTCCTGTTCCCTTTCTCTACTCTCGTGAGTGTTACATCTCCCAGGAAAACGCCATACACTTGAATCAGGATGAAACTATTTACTCAATTAAAATCTGAACGTTCTGAAAATTTTTCCAAATCCCAAAGACATCATTTTTGGAGAAAACCCTATCGTTGGTTTAATCTGGTATTTTTTATCGCTGCTTTGACTCCTTTAATATCAGTAGGATTATTCAATATGATTATTGATCCTTACGATATATTTAATACTCCGGATTTTTTGGGAATTAACGATTCAAAACCATATAAAGATAAAAATGATCGACTCTTTAAAGCAACCGATGTTATCCGAATTAAACCGGTAACCGTTTTTATAGGTTCATCCCGAACTAAACAGGCATTAAATCCGAGTCATTCAGCCTTAAAGGATAAACAACCTGCCTATAATTTAGCCATTAACGGACCTAACGCTTATGAAGTGCGCCGTTACTTAGAACATGCAATTGCCAATCAGCAAAATATAAAAACAGTGGTATTTGGTGTAGACTTTTTTATGTTTAATTCATCATTAATGAATCAACCCACTTTTTCCGAAAAGAGACTAGAGAAAAATTTTTTTGCCCTGGAAGATTTTCTGAATTCTACATTTTCTTTAGATGCCCTGTTCGCCAGTCGAGAAACAGTCGTTGCCAGTTTAGCCGATGCCAATGAAAATGATGATTATGGTGACAATGGCTTTATGCCTAATCGTAAGATCCCGCCAGATGAAACGGAATGGAGATTTAATGGAGGAATAAAACTTTACTTTGACTTCCATTCAGATTATCAGTTTTCTGAGCAATATTTCTCTGACTTTAAAAAAATTGTAGAACTTTGCCAAGAATATAACATAGACTTAAAAGTATTTATTTCTCCATCTCACACTACCCAATGGGAAGCCATTCGTGCTACTGGACGTTGGCAAACCTTTGAACAGTGGAAACGACATCTTGTGAAAATTGTTCCTGTTTGGGATTTTTCCGGCTACAACAGTATTACCACAGAGGTGATTACCGATACGATGAAAAATTATGCAGATAACTCTCACTACACTGAAAAAGTAGGTGATTTAGTCCTCAATCGTATCTTTTCACATCACGAACATACTGTACCTAATGATTTTGGTATTTTGCTTACACCTAAAACTATAGAGTATCACTTAGATAAAATTAATGCGGATAGGGAATTATGGGCAGAAGAAAATCCTGATGAGGTGAGATTGGTGCTAGATATTAATAGAAAAATGAAGCAAAAGGGAATACAATGAACTTGCTACTTGCTCCATATCGGTAAAAATGTGATCATGAACAATCCTCTGGTTCTCAGCGTTCTGATTTTGATATCCGTCTCCTTAAACTCTCTCGGTCAAAGCCTTCTAAAACTAGGAGCTGGTCAGAATCCTCTAAATCTTTATCTACTCGGAGGTATTACGGCTTATGCAGTGAGTACAGTATTTTATGTACTCGTTTTGGGTAAACTTAATTTATCCTTGGTTTATCCCTTAGTTATTGGATTAACTATTACAGCAACCACTTTATCTGGAACGATTCTTTTAAAAGAACATGTTTCCTATACGCACTGGGTAGGCATTGGTTTAATATTGAGTGGAATTTGCGCGATCGCTTTTGGCAGAATTTCCTAAACTGATTAAAGTGAAAAGATAGAGGATATTTATTAGTAGACCCTAAAAATAAAGCTGCCCTTACACAATAAGCTTACATCATTCTATTAATAAAATTACTGAAATCTTCTCTACACCCCACACCTATTCCCCACGCCCAAGATGCTATGAAAAACCAGATGAACAGAAGTTTGCTCCTAAAAATGATCTGTGTTAAATTCTGTCGGAGAATTGCTACCATTCAAAAATTCAGGCTAAATTTGGAAAACTAGGACTTGAGAAATGACGGATTCATTATCGTTTGAGACCTATCAAGCAAAAATCCTTTCATCAAATCCACTGGCGTTATCGGTAGTTGTACCTATTTACAATGAAGTTGCTAGTATACCGCACCTAGTTGACGCCGTAGCAACCAGTTTAAGTGCCAATCAGCTTTCCTACGAAATTGTCTGTGTCGATGATGGTTCCCAAGATGGTTCCACAGAACTCCTCCTGGAGTTAGCACGCAGCCGCCCGGACTTAAAAGCGGTGATTCTCCGCCGAAATTACGGTCAAACCGCCGCTATGTCAGCCGGATTTAAACATGCTCAAGGTCGCGTTATTGTGATGATAGATGGTGATTTACAAAATGATCCGGCTGATATTCCCGCCTTACTCGCCAAAATAGAAGAAGGGTATGATTTAGTCAGTGGTTGGCGCAAAGAAAGACAAGATGCGGCTTTAACTCGACTCCTCCCCTCTAAAATTGCCAATTTGCTTATTGGAAAGGTAACTGGCGTCAAATTACATGACTATGGGTGTTCGCTTAAAGCCTACCGTTCTGAACTGGTGGCGGATATGAATCTCTATGGCGAGTTACATCGATTCTTGCCAGCGTTAGCTTACATTGAGGGAGCCAGAATTAGTGAAATTCCCGTGCGACATCATGCCCGTCGTTATGGTACAAGTAAGTATGGATTGGGGCGAACGTTTCGTGTGGTGATGGATTTATTGACCGTATTTTTTATGAAAAAATTCCTCACTCGCCCCATGCATGTCTTTGGACTATTCGGCTTGCTTTCCTTCGGTGTCGGATTGTTTTTAGGGCTATATTTAACGATACTCAAACTAGGTTTTGGGCAGAGTATTGGTGACCGACCTTTGCTGATTTTAGCTGTTGTTCTGTTATTAGCAGGCGTCCAGTTATTTAGCTTTGGTCTATTGGCAGAAGTGTTAATGCGAACCTACCATGAATCCCAAGGGCGACCAATCTATCGGGTGCGGGAGGTGGTTGGGAGAAATTATGAATGATACTAAATCCGTCTTTGTCACCCCCTATTAGATCCCCCTCTTCCCTATTAGATCCCCCTCCCGTCCCCCTTCAAAAGGGGGAAGCCAGAGGATGCGAGAGCGTTTTTTGCACGGGGAAGCCAGAGGATGCGGGAGCCTCTACAATTGATAGACGTGCCATGGCACGTCTATACATGAGTCCTAACTGTGGTTACCGCATCGACCTTCTAGGAATTTGTCCACAAACGTTCGCTGATAAGGGCTAGTCCAGCTGCGCTGAGTTCTGCCAAAATACTAACAAGGCGAAATAAGGCAACCCCTGTAAGGATGAGAACAGCAGACAACTGCTGATCTAAAAGCGCGATCGCAGTGGCTTCAAATACACCTAAACCTCCCGGTGCGCCAGGTACGACTAATCCCAGTAACCAGGCGAAACTAAATGCACTCAGTAACGGCAGAATTTGACTGGGAGTAATTGATCCTAGCGCCAGTAAAGTAAAT
Organism: Coleofasciculus sp. G1-WW12-02; assembly: GCF_040219735.1. NCBI lineage: Bacteria > Bacillati > Cyanobacteriota > Cyanophyceae > Coleofasciculales > Coleofasciculaceae > Coleofasciculus > Coleofasciculus sp. G1-WW12-02. The sequence continues at coordinate 18,115 of NZ_JAVJRX010000159.1, forward strand.
ATAAATCCGGTTCCCCGAAATCCCAAAAAGCCCATTTCACCCAACAATGGCAATAAGGGATAGCGTTCAATGTAGAAGTCTCCCGTATCTGTAACCTTCTTGGAACGGCTTAAGCGTTGAACAATGGGATTGAGAACTCGCGGATGAACTCCCAACAACACCACGATTAAGCCCAAAATTTGTAAACCCCACATCCGGCTATCAGACGCCGTGTTAATCCACCCCAATCCGCCACTAATTAACGCGATCGCTAACGCAGCGGCTGCCATTAACAGGGGTTCGAGTAACACACTGATACTAGCCGCACCCACTGATCCCCCCGCCCCCCTCACCGCTGAAATTCGACCATAGAAATGCCACACATTGCCAGGTAAATATTTAGCGATATTAGTTTTCAGGTAAACCTGTAGCGCCCAACGCACTCCTATGGGTTGCTTAAAAGCCTGTAAAATCCACGTCCAAACCCAACCCGACCAAGTATGTGCCAGCAGCGTAACCAAAAGTGCGATCGCCAGCATTGTCCACCCCTGGGGATCAATGCGAATTCCAGCAACATCTCGCCAATGATCTTTAAAAGCTTTGGCGATAAAAAACAGCGTCCCGCCCAGAATGACCCAGCGAATGTAGGGTTTTATCGACGACCAGATTTTTTTCATGGGCTGGGCAATTTTTTGATATACCAATTTATACCAAATTTGATTGTAAAGACGTAGCAGGCTACGTCTGGAAAAAGGTTGGGGCGGGCGCGAGTCACATCTGGATGAGGTAAGAAGCGATAATAGTCAAACCCGCCCCTAAAAATGCGTGACTTTTGACTTTATTTACTGATTGAAGCAGCTAACGCAGCTATGGATTGTTCAACGATAGTAGCGGCGGCGTCTACTTCCTCAGCCGAGACGATCAAGGGCGGGACAAAGCGCACCACCTTAGGACCTGCGGGTACTAACAACAATCCTCGTTCCATCGCCGCTTTCACCACATCCACAGCCGTAAGTTCCACATCCGCGTTCAACTCCATCCCATTAATCAGTCCCCAACCGCGCACCTCAACAATCAGATGGGGATAGTTCATCGCGATCGCTCTTAAACGAGTCCGCAACTGTTCGCCCCGTTGCTGAACGTTTTGTAGAATATCTTCCCGTTCCAACGTCTGAGCGACAGTTAATGCAGTAGCACAAGCCAAGGGATTCCCGCCAAAGGTACTCGCGTGATCCCCAGGTTGAAACACATTACAGAATTGCTTACACAGCATCGCCCCAATTGGAACACCGCCAGCTAATCCCTTAGCGCTGGTAAAAATATCGGGTTCAATCCCTAGATTCTCATATCCCCAGTACTTACCCGTGCGACCCATACCGACTTGTACTTCATCTAAAATCAGCAAGATCCCCGTCTCGTCACAGATTTTCCGCAAGCGCAGGAAGTACTCCAACTCTCCTGGACGCACACCCCCTTCTCCTTGCAGAGGTTCCAGCATCACCGCCGCTACTCGTTGATCCCCTTCATCCAATTCTGTGATCGCATTTTCCAGGGCGCGGATATCGTTATACGGCACATAATAGAATCCCGGCACCAAGGGGTCAAAATTCTTCTGATACTTTGGCTGACCCGTTGCTGTAATCGTCGCTAACGTGCGTCCATGGAAACTGGCATTCGCTGTCAAAATTATCGGTTTCTCAATCTCTAGAACCGTGTGGGCGTATTTCCGAGCCAATTTAATTGCCCCTTCATTCGCCTCCGCACCCGAGTTACAGAAAAAGACGCGATCGGCACAGGAATGCTCAATCATCCACCGAGCTAAGTCTCCTTGGGGGGGAATATAGTACAGATTAGAAACATGGTGCAGGGTTTTGATTTGTTGCGTCACCGTTTCGATGAGAGCCGGATGGGCGTGACCCAAGGTACAGGTAGCGATCCCAGCTACAAAATCGAGATAATCACGTCCGGCTGTATCCCAAACCCGGCAACCCGTACCCCGTTCTAGGGCGATGGGGAAGCGACTATATGTTCCCATCACGTTAGTATCGAAATCGTTGGGATTGTATGCAGTAGATACACCATCTGCTGATTCAGCAGGGATTCCGGGATTCTCGACGAGAGTTGGTCTAGTCACAAACATCATCTCCTAATTTGATTGGTCATTTTTCAGGGAACAGGGAACGTTTTTCCGAATGTAGGGGCGGGTTTCACTATTATCGTTTTTTTCCTGCCCTGATGTGACTCGCGCCCGCCCCAACCGAAGTTTTGAGTTAACTCCCTTGTCTCCCCATCTCCCCCATCTCCCCTTGCTTCCCCATCCCCTTCAGCTTATTTTCACCCGATCGGTAGAGAGGAAAACACTGACCTGTATGAGATTCTGTATATAGCCCATTGAATTTCCCGCTATAATCCATACACCTATGCTGTTGAGTAGTTTGTAATCAGGGCAACAACTAGCCAAATTGCTTCTGGTAGCCTTAGAATCAGTATTTTCTAATCCTAAACGTAGAGAAGGTATCGAGATGAGGGGTGCGCCTTGGATGGCAACTCCCATTCAAATCGTCTCCGCTGTTGAGCTGTAAAGCCCAGAGCTACAGCCAATTTTGAAAAAATTTCTTGAGAACGCTCATTTATATTCAGTCCATCGGCTCAATCTGATTTGCCAGAAAACTCAATCACAATTTTCCATAACACTCCTACTTCAAACCTAACTATGACTATCGCACAATTGAACCCAACTTCTACTCGTCAGTTTACAGAAGATACGGATTTTTCTCACCCTCAGACTGATCAAATCTCAGACAATGACCAAAATCTTGTAGAAGTCGAATTCTCCGACTCAGAGACTCGTTCGGGAAAAACGCGGCAATCTGGCTACCATAAAACTAGCTCTGATGATACAGTAGGAGCTTTCTTCAAGGAGATGGCGCGTTATCCCTTGCTGAAGCCAGAAGAAGAGATCGAGTTAGCCACTCAGGTTCAATTTTTGGTAGAAATGGATGAGATGACTGAACGCTTGCACCAGGAGTTGGGGCGCAAGCCAACGAATGCGGAACTGGCTCAAGCTTTTGATCTAACCGAACGTCAATTTGAAAATCGCCTCTACCGAGGACAGATATCTAAGCGTAAAATGATTCGCTCCAACTTACGCTTAGTCGTTTCCATCGCCAAGCGTTATCTTAACCGGGGAGTTCCTTTCCTAGATTTAATTCAAGAAGGCGCATTAGGGCTCAATCGGGCGGCGGAGAAGTTCGATCCCGGCAAAGGTTACAAATTCTCCACCTATGCTTATTGGTGGATTCGTCAGGCGATTACCCGTACCATTGCCAACGACGCCCGTACCATTCGCTTACCGATTCACATTGTCGAAAAGCTGAATAAGCTGAAAAAAGTGCAACGGGAACTCAAACAGCAACTGCAACGGACTCCCAACGAAACCGAACTTGCAGAAGCCTTAGAGATTAGCCGCACTAACTTGCGTCAGTTGTTACAATTACGTCGGCGATCGCTCTCCCTCAACCATCGGGTGGGTAAAGGCGAAGATACAGAACTTGTGGATTTGCTAGAAGATAATGATTTACACTTGCCCGAACAGCAGATGAGCGAATCCATGATGCGTCAAGAGATTTCCGATGTCTTGAGTGATGTTCTCACCGAACGGGAAAAGGATGTCATTTCTCTGCGCTATGGGTTGGCTACTCCTGAAGCCTACACATTAGAGGAAGTCGGCAGTATGTTCAACCTTTCCCGCGAAAGGGTACGTCAGATTCAGAGTAAAGCCATGCGGAAGCTGCGCCGCCCTCAAGTTGCTCGTCGCCTACAAGGGTGGTTAAGTTAGGATTGGTTTTGTAGTAAGCGCTGTCTTCGCTGATGGCACGCTTTGTGCCAACTACGAACGAACGAACCATGAATAAGTTGAAGGTACGACCAGCTACCCCAACGGATGTGCCAGTGCTGTTTGAACTCATTCAAGCACTGGCTGAGTATGAGAAGCTGTCTCACCTAGTCACAGGGACTGTGGACGCTCTCCACGACCATCTGTTTGGCGCTAAACCTCATGTTGAGGCAATTTTGGCAGAGTATGAGGGGCAAACGGTAGGGTTTGCCCTGTTTTTCTCTAACTATTCCACCTTTTTGACCAAACCGGGCATTTATATTGAAGATTTATTCGTGCGCCCGAAATTTCGGCGTCAGGGTATCGGGAAGGCGTTGCTAACCTATGTTGCCCAACTAGCGGTAGAACGGGATTGTGGGCGCTTAGAGTGGTCAGTACTGGACTGGAATAAACCTGCGATCGCGTTTTATCAGCGTCTAGGTGCTATAGTGCTACCCGACTGGCGCATTTGCCGAGTTACAGGTGATGCGCTCCCCCAACTAGGGAAACAAACATATAATCTTTAGATTGGTTTACAACTTATGTCGCCAAGGCTGATGAAATATCAACAACTGTGTTTTTCCTCTTGCAGGCGATGATCCCAGTCTTTTACAAAATTAAGTAGATCGACTTAAGATGAATGGCACTAAAATAAACAGTTTGGGCGATCCCAAACCCTTGATATACCGTAGGGTGGGCATTGCCCACCAGACTTAAGTCAGTGCCATGGTACTTGAGATTTTGATTAACTGTTTCAGGGAATGAGGAGAATACAATGATTTGGGTGAATGAACAGGTTGATCCCGGAGGTCTGATTTATTCGTGCATCGCTTGTTGTGACGAAGACCAAGCCAAAGACTGCCACGAATCATTCCAAGAAAACTTGACAGATGAGCAAAAATCAGCAGGTTGGGTAGCGCGTCTGAGAACCGTCAGTTCCTGGGAAGAAGTGCCAGTCAATGCGTTGAAGCTGGACTGAGGATGTTTGTAAATTCCAGGATTGTAGGGGCGCACCGACGTGCGCCCAAAAAACTACAAACGGGATTTATGAGGTAAATTAGTTTAAAGTCGGTATACTGATGGGCTTTAACGGGGGCTGTATGAACAGATGGTTCAGAGACAGGGAGGCACGCGATCGCTAGTGGTATTCTTCTCAGTTTAAAATCAGAGGATTGAAGTAAAGCTACCCAAGGACAAATAACAAATGACCAATGATGCAAGAACTGATAATTGAGGCAGGTCGCACCGAACAACAATATTGGAAAGACTTGTGGCGTTACCGGGAACTGTTCTACTTTCTAGCATGGCGAGATATCCTAGTACTATACAAGCAAACCATCATTGGCATAGCCTGGGTATTAATTCGACCCTTTTTAACGATGGTGGTATTTACGATAGTTTTTGGTAAACTGGCAAAGTTACCATCTGAAGGAGTCCCTTATCCGATTTTGGTATTTGCGGCGATGTTGCCCTGGCAGTTTTTTTCCAATTCCCTTTCCGGGTGCAGCAATAGTTTAATCAGTAATGCCAATTTAATTGCCAAGGTCTACTTTCCCCGCTTGATTGTGCCAGCAAGTTCTGTGATTGTCAGCTTTGTAGATTTTATGATATCAGGGATGATTTTGCTAGGCTTAATGGCATGGTATGATTTCCTCCCCAGTTGGCGAATTTTGACTCTACCATTTTTTACTATTATAATTGCGTTTGCGGCATCAATGGGAGCAGGGTTATGGCTAGCCGCGCTGAATGTAAAGTATCGGGATTTTCGCTATATTGTACCGTTTATCGTCCAGTTTGGTTTGTATATTTCGCCTGTAGGATTTAGTAGCACGATTGTGCCTCAAGATTGGCGATTAGTTTATTCGCTCAACCCTATGGTCGGAGTAATCGATGGGTTTCGTTGGGCAATTTTAGGTGGGAAAGCTAAAAATTATCTGCCCGGATTTCTCCTCTCATTGGGATTGGTTTTTGGAGTATTGTGTTGGATTAATTATATCTACTTTAGGGGGCGTTCGTGTCACAATGATGGCTCCTGCCTTTACTAACTACATTATTGAGACATTAGATCGAGCGACAAAGTGTATTTTTGAATGTCGCAACATTCAAAAGTATCTAGGAGGTGGAGATTACACGATTATTATTTGGTTGTCAAAACCAAAACTTGAAATTTTGTTAAGAATTGAAGACGCTTTAATACTGACAATTCCGGCTCGCGATATTTTTGGTACGGGTACATATTTTGAATCTCATATCCATGGTTTAGTGCCTTTACCTCTAAACTATAGAAACAAAAAATTAACGATTGAGTTAAAATATTAAAGAGATTATTAATTGTTTAAACCGACTTAATTATAGTGAGACATTAGCATTAAAAATGTTTATTGATGAGAAAAATATGGTTATTGAACCTACAGCAAATTCCACTCTTATTTTTTTTCTACATCTTCCCAAAACAGGTGGAACTACGCTAACTAGTATCCTCAAACGTCAATATCTATCGCATCAAATCTTGTCCATCGATCAACAATTCAATACAACTATACAAGCTCCTCAAATGAGCAAAAGTGAACTATCAAAGTTAAAGATTGTTAAAGGTCATTTTAGCTTTGGCTATCATCAGTTTTTCTCACGTCCATTTACCTACTTTACTATGCTAAGAAATCCTGTGGATCGGGTCATATCGGATTATTACCATATTATTCGTGTTCCTCAACACAAGTTACATAATCAAGTCATTTCTCAAAATATGAGTCTTGAAGACTATGTTTGTAGCGGCATATCAAGGATGTCAGAAAATGGACAGACAAAATTTTTATCGGGTCAACATACAGAAATAGGGTTTAATCAGTGTTCTTCTGAAATCCTGGAGTTAGCTAAGAATAATTTAAAAGAACACTTTATAGTTGTTGGAATTACAGAAAAATTTAATGAGTCACTTATCTTATTAAAGAGAGCTTTTAAATGGGAATTTAAAAAATGCCTTTATATAAAACAAAGAGTAGGGAATAACAGAATATCTAAAAACGATATACCTATAAAAAGCTTGAAGCTTATTCAAAAATACAATCAATTTGATCTAGAACTATATCACTACGGCATAGATATTTTTAATGAATTAAAAGAAATAAATGAGATTAATTTTCAAGTCAAAAAGATTATTTTTTATAATAAAATATATAGAGATTATTATGCCAAATTACCCAATTATGCCAAATCTATTTGTCAGCAATTTATCTAAGGTTGAATAAATTATAAATTGGTCAAAAATGTATAAAATATTTAATTTAATGGTAACTTGAAAATCAAATTATGGGAGAATTTTCGTCCGGACACAGTCCTAAGTAAGAAATAAAGAACTAATGACCAATGACACGAGATGCCAACGCAGATATACAGATCAATGAATTCGATCCGAAGCCTTCTTAAACAATTATTGCCTGAGTCATTTAGAAAGATAATTCGCTTTTGTATAAACTCTAATTACCGGGCAATGAGAATTCGTAAAATAGCCAGAACGCTCCGTCGCCGTAAAATAGCCCAAGCACAGTCGGTGTTGAAGAGTAAAACAGATGGATATATCGCCTCAGGTCCTTTTCAAGGATTACGTTATATAACTGATTCAATTAACAGTGCTTGGTCTCCAAAAGTAATAGGAACTTATGAAAAAGAGCTATGGTCTATTGTTGAAGAGATTATTGACAAATCTTATAAACTCATCATTGACATTGGTGCAGCAGAAGGATACTACGCAGTGGGTTTTGCCTATCGTATGCAAGAAACCAAAGTCATCTGTTTTGAGTCAGAACCAAAGGCTCACTTACTTCTACAAAATTTTGCAAAATTAAACACGGTTGATGACCAGATTAAGGTATTTGGAGCCTGTACCCCTGAAGTTTTATCAGAAATTATATATTCAGACCAAAAAACCGTAATTATTTGTGATATTGAAGGAGCCGAATATACACTCCTTGATCCTAAAAAAGTTCCGTTGCTGCAAAATACAGACATTCTGGTAGAACTCCATCACTTTGTTTGTCCAGATATTGCCCATATTTTTTATGAGCGATTCAGTGAAACTCATAGAATTGAGTTAATCCAAACAAATCCTAGAAACTACAATGATTTTCCTCGGTGTCTTACTATCTCAAGAAAATATGCCATGGCTTGTATGGACGAAGATCGTCCCTGTTCTATGATGTGGTTTTGGATGAAAACCAAGGAAGTATTGGTTAGCTGATGTGCATATTGCAACTCCTTTGAATAACTGTGTTAATAGGGTGAAACCACAAATGCATAAAACATTTAAACGTATAATTAAAAATCTTCTTAATAGTCTTGGGTATGAAGTTTGGCACAAAAGCATTAGACGCCCTACAACAGGAAGCTTAGAAAGAGTTTTGCAGGAACTTAGACGTCGAGGATTATCCTGTTCATCAGTGCTTGATGTTGGTGCAAATCGAGGTTCATGGAGTAGAACAGCCAAGCAAATATTTCCAGAAGCAAAATTTTACTTAATTGAACCTCAAGTAGAAATGGAACCCTACTTAGAGGCTTTTTGTAAGGAATATCCGGATTCACAATATTTTCTCGTAGGCGCTGGTAGCCGTTGTGGTGAATTTCCCTTGACAGTATGGCCCACTAAGCCTAAAGAGGGTTCTACTTTTAGGATTCCAGAATCTTCTGATTTAATCTTTCATGGTAAGGATTGGCAAGCAGAACAACGTCGGGTATCGGTTGTAACCATAGATTCTTTGGTGGAACAGAATAAAATATTATTGCCGCAGCTTGTGAAGTTAGATATAGAGGGTTTTGAACTAGAAGTTTTAAAAGGTGCTTCTAAGTTATTAGGTTGTACAGAAATCTTCATTTTAGAGGTAATTTTATTTCCTCTTGAAATAAAATTACCTCAGTTTGCAGAAGTTATATCCTTTATGAATCAGCGAGGCTATGTAGTATATGATTTTGCTGGATTTGGTCATAGACCATTTGACGAGGCTTTAATGATAGTTGATGTAGTGTTCACTAAAAAAGATTCTTTTCTGCGTTCCTACCCATACTTAAATTGATTGAATATAATTAAAATTGATTTTAATTTTTATAATAATTATTTAACTATGTCTCTAGGCTACTTCTTATTGAAAATACGCCAAAAATATAAACATGGTTTACAAACCGCTTTCTACCGAGATCATGTTAGACAGCAAATTTTAGCTTCTAGACCAGTAACCGACACAACAGATACTACTTGTGAAATTCATGTTTTGACTTCTACAACCGATTTGCTAAACCTAATTTGGGTATTGAAGTCTTTCTACCATTTTTCTGGTCGGCTCTACAGCCTGTGTATCCACGACGACGGAACATTGACGCAGGAACATTGTGATACGCTCCAGTATCACTTTCCAGATAGTAGAATCATTGACCGAAAGATAGCAGAGGAGAAGATGGTATCATTATTGAAACCCTATCCTCGCTGTCTGGAGTTTCGTCAGACTAATCACCTCTCGCCCAAAGTGTTTGACTTTGTGGCTTATCTAGAGAGCGATCGCCTGCTGCTGCTAGATAGCGATGTATTATTTTTTCAGGAACCGACAGAATTGCTGAAGCGGATAGAATCTCCTACCTACTTATACAATTGCGTCAATAGGGATATAGCTAGTGCCTATACAGTAGAACCGACAGTTGTGAGAGAACGTTTGAATTTCACGATGCAACCTAGATTTAATTCAGGCTTAGGACTAATTCACAAACAATCAATAAATCTAGACTGGATTGAGGAATTTCTCGGACTCCCTGGAATAATCGGTCATTTTTGGCGCATTGAGCAAACTGTTTTGACACTTTGCAGTTCTAAGTTTGGCGTTGAGTTATTGCCTGAGGATTATGAAGTTCGTTTAGAAAAAGGAATAAAGGGTTCCCCTTGTCGTCACTATGTTGGAGTAATCCGGCATTTAATGTATAGTGAAGGTATTAGGCATTTAGTGCAAAATGGATTTCTTGAGGAGTTAAACCAGTGAGTGTTGAAACTTCTACACCATCTACACCAATCCAAGTGTTAATGATGCCTGATTATCGTATCGATAATCCTTATCAAACTCTTTTGGCTAAGGCATTAGAGTTAAATGGTGTGCGAGTGCATTTTCCTTGGGGTTATCGCCGAGTATTTCCCATATTTCGGGTGATTAAAACGAGTCAACAGTCTTTTGATATTGTGCATTTACATTGGTTAAGCCCTTATATCAAAGGTGACAGATGGTTAACCAAGTTTGTTTATAGTGTCAAACTTCTAATCGATGTCCTGATGACTCGCTGGGCTGGTGTCAGAGTAGTGTGGACAGTTCATAATCGCATCTCCCATGATTCCAAGTTTCCTCGTCTGGAGTTATGGACTAGACGTATTTTGGCCCAGTTGGTTGATCAGATTATCTTGCACAATTACTCAACCTTAGATGTAATTGCTCAAGAGTATTGGTTTGCTCCTGCCAAAGCTGAAGTTATACCGATTGGGCATTATCGAGATATTTACTGTCCTCTAATTGATGAGCAATTGGCACGAAAGGAACTTAATTTATCTCCCACTGGACACATCTATCTTAACCAAGGGATGCTTAGACCTTATAAAGGGATAGAGCGGTTACTTAAGGTTTGGCGTGAAAATCAGGATGTTTTTGAGAATGATATTCTCCTAATTGTAGGAAAACCATTGGATACTGCTTATGGGCGAAAATTAAATCAGCTAGCTTCAAGGATAAAAGGAGTCATCCTTTATTCTGAGTTTGTTGAAGATGAGAAAATACATCTGTTTTTTAGTGCCGCCACAGTTGTAGTGCTTCCCTTTGAAAATATTTTAACTTCTAGTAGTTTGGTGGTTGCCATGTCGTATGGAAAGCCAATTATCGCGCCCAAGTTAGGGGGTATACCGGAAACGCTTGAGATAGCAGGAAGCCTGCTTTATGATCCAGATGATAAGCAAGGGCTGCTTCAGGCATTGATAAAGACTCATAATATTAACTTAGGTGAGCTTGGTCAACAAGTTACAGAAGTTTGTAATAAACTTGATTGGCTCAAGATTGCTGCTAAAACGAGCAAGGTATATCAAATGCATCTTAATCCGCGTTAAAAATAGGAATAAATAATGAAAAAAAAGATAGGATTATATTCAGAGAAAATTCGCAGCAAAACCTATACAGTTGCCAAAGCTATTTCTATGCAAGACTATGAAATTTATTTGATTACTCCAGAAAAGGAAAATGCTGTAGATAACCAACATTTACTTTACTTGGGCAAAATCAATAAAATAAAAAACATTAAAGTTGTTAGCCATCCCAAAACAATCAAAATTGACTATTTATATATAGAATTATCAAATATTGATTTGTCACCAAAGATTATGGATTTTCTTAGAATTGCCGGCCATCTAAATGTACTTTATTATCGAAAAAAACAATTTTATATCAAAAATTTATTTACTGATATAAAACAAATAATCAAAAATTATAAGATTTTATTTCGGACAGAAAGCATAGGCTATATAGATGGATTATATGATTTTGATTTATTTAGTTTTTTTTCTAGAAAGTATATTATTGGATTTGATGTTCATTCGGAATTTTTGGAAAATGAAAAACTAAAACATTTAATGTTTGCTTTTGAATGGATGCCACAAGCAAGCAGAAAATTTAAGATAAACTACATGGGTAATATAAATCCTCAAAATAGAGCGCAAATCCTCAAAAAAATAAAATCATTTCTGGATGAAAGTAATATAGAGCTTAAAGTGTTATGGATTGATTATGGAAATAGGATTAGTGAAACAAGGGGAGTACCTCCTGAGAAGTATATAGAGTATTTGTCTGAATCTGATTTCACTTTATGCCCACCTGGATATGAAAGAGTAACCCATCGTGTTATTGAAGCTTTAGTTAGAGGTAGTATTCCTGTAATTAATGAAGATGAACTTTATCTTTATGATATGAATCTTCAAAATGAAGTAAACTGTATTGCTGTTAAACAGGGTGATTGGATTGCTGCTATACAAAAAATATTGAACATTGAAGACAATGAGTTGATTCAGATGCGTTATAATATTTCGGCAATGAAAGAAAAATATTTGTTGCCAGAAGTGGCAGCAAAGCGGTTAAGACAGAAAATGGGATTAGAGTAAAATAATTTTCAGGAACACTAGAAATGCAGAAAATTTTAAGTAAGTTTAAATCAGCATACTATCTAATGGCAAATGAGCCAAAACCGATAGAAACTATTGCTCATCAGGTCAAGAAGAATATTAGGCAGTATATTGTTAATTTCAGGAGTGGTAAACCATTTACATACAAAAGACATGGATTTGAATTTGTATGCATTCCTGCGTCAAAAACTTCAGTTAATCTCTATATTAGCAATCAACATTTTGATGAAATCGAGCTACTTATTGCAGGAGATTGGCTATTGGCAGGAGATACTTGTATAGATTTGGGAGCAAATATTGGATATTTCTCTGCATTTTTTGCTAAAAATGTTGGCCAAAAAGGAAAAGTAATTGCAGTAGAAGCTTCACGCCAAACATCGGAATATTTACAAAAAGCCATTGATTTACTCTCTTTAAAACAGATCTACTTGGAACAAATTTGTGTGACTGACCAGAATGGTTCGGTTGAGTTTATGGTTAGCCGTGATGGTCATGTAGATGTAAAACAATCTTTAAAAGTTAATCCTTTAGAAGCAGACTTTTTCAAAAAAGAAATAATCAAATCTACCACCTTAAATCAACTAATAAATAACCATAAAATAATTCATAATGTTTCATTAGTAAAAATCGATGTAGAGGGTGCTGAACCATTAGTGTTAAGAAAGGGAGATTTACTATTTCATGAAGAATCATTACCCCTATTTATTGTTGAAATATATAAAGTTGGTTTATCAAGATTAGGTTTTTATCCGAAAGATGTTTGGAGTTTTTTTAAACCTCATTTATTTGATCTTTATCATGTAAACCGAAGTTATCCAAATCCAATGCCGGAGTTGTCGTATGGTGTTTTATATAACTTACTTAATCCTAAAGATCACAACTGGCCCTGGCTATGCAATCTTGTTGCTATCCCTAAAGTGGGAAAGTATTCAAATCGCAGAAAAAACATTGCTAAATATTTGCTTTAATATAAAGAGAGACTCAAAATAGATTATGTTTTCTAGAGTAAGTATATTAATTCCATGTTATAATGCAGAAAGGTGGATTTGTCAGGCTATAAAAAGCGCTTTAAACCAGACATATTCTGATAAAGAAGTAATTGTACTTGACGATGGCTCCACTGATAAAAGTCTTGAGATTATCAAAAATTTTGGAAATAAAATATATTGGGAAAGTACTTCAAATCAGGGTGGTAACGTTGCTAGGAATCGCCTAATCCAACTCAGTACAGGTAAATGGTTACAGTATTTAGATGCTGATGATTACCTGTTGCCAAATAAAGTGGAAAAACAAATAAATTTTATTGCTAAAGTTCCTCAAGCCGATGTTATTTACAGTCCCAGCCTTTTTGAATATCACCGAGATGGTAAATCATGGCAAGAATTTTTACCTATTCCTGCACCTCACGATCCTTGGATTTTATTAGCGAGATGGTATCTACCTCAAACAGGAAGTCCGCTTTGGCGCAAGCAAGCTATCTTAGATGTTGGAGGATGGAAAGATGATCAGCATTGCTGTCAGGAACACGAGTTATATTTGCGGTTGCTGATGGCAAGGAAACGCTTTGAATATTTCCCTGAATCTGGTTCAATTTACAGACAATGGAGTGAATCAACAGTCTGTAAGAGAAATATAACTGAAATCCATTATCAGCGTCTAGCAATTGAAGAAAAAATAGAACACTATCTAGAAACTAGAGGTGAGTTAACTCAATTACGACGGAATGCAATAAACCAAGCTCGTTTTGAGTGTGCCCGGATGATTTGGCTTTATAATAAGCAATGGGCTACTGAGGTTATTTCTCAGATACATAGGAATAGTTCAAATTTCATGCCTTCAGGCAAAGCTGCACCTGTAATTTATCGCTTTGCCTATAAGCTGTTTGGATTTAATATGGCTGAAAAACTTGCTCAGTATAAGCGAAATGCTAATATTAAATAAACGCCAAAATTGACTTTATGATGACCCATGAATTCTCGGTTTGATCGACTGCCTGATTTTGTGATAATTGGTGCTATGAAATGTGGTACATCAAGTCTGTATCATTACTTGAAACTACATCCTAAAATCCAAATGTCAACCCTAAAAGAGCTTGATTTTTTTGTAAAAGAAAAAACTTGGAATCGGGGTTTAGATTGGTATAAATCTCACTTTGCAGAATCAACAACTCTTAGAGGTGAGTCATCGCCTAACTATACAAAATACCCGGCGTTCAAGGGTATACCAGAGCGCATGTATCGCTTGATTCCAGAGGCAAAACTCATTTATATTGTTCGAGACCCAATTCAACGTATAGTTTCTCACTACATCCATAATTTTGCTGCTCGCTGTGAATATCGAGACTTGAAGGAAGCATTGGCAGACCTTGACACTAACCATTACATTCATTGTAGTCGCTATTACATGCAGCTAGAACAGTTTTTTCCTTACTACCCACTTTCTCGAATTTTGGTCATCGACTTAGACGATTTAGTCAGTGACTGTACGGGAACATTACATCGAATTTTTCGTTTTCTCGAAGTCGATTCGACTTTCACACACCCAGAATTTGGCAATGTGTTTCATCAAACTAGTCAAAAAAGGCGACTGACAAACTTAGGTGTACAGGTGACGGCATTTCCAGCAGGAGGGCGGCTTCGGAAAATCATTCCCTGGTTACTAGAGCAGCCAATAAAACCACCGGTGTTAAGTGAGTCACTTCGCCAAGCATTAGTAGATGTGTTGCGTGGCGATGTTGAACAACTTAGAAAGCTGACAGAGTGTTCGTTTGCTGCATGGAGCTTTTAGTCTAAAGGTTTACATAGCCATGCCTCAACTTCTGCCAATTTCAGCAATTATTCCCACCCGTAACCGTAGCATTCCATTACTCCGAATGCTTCAAAGCTTGGCTCAACAGTCAGTTCAGCCTCTTGAGATAATTGTGGTCGATGGTTCGACTCACGATGATACTCAACAACTTTGCCAAGCCAGTATTCCTGGTTTAGCGACTCCAATCACTTACTATAGAGCTACAGAAATAGGTGCAGCAACCCAGCGAAATCAAGCCATGCAATACACGACCCAAGATAGTATTTGGTTTCTCGACGATGACATCATTTTAGAGCCAGATTGTCTATGGCGGTTATGGAAAGCTCTCCAGAGTGACTCGAGTTTGGGAGGTGTTAACGCCATGATTACGAATCAGCGATATTTACCGCCCGGTTGGATTAGTCGCACTCTATTTCACTTTCTCCATGGGCATTCGGAAAAGAGTTATGCGGGAAAATGTATTGGACCGGCGTTAAACTTGCTACCCGAGGATCGGGTGGATTTACCAGACGTTGTTCCTGTAGAATGGCTTAATACCACTTGTGTTCTTTATCGAGAACAAGCTTTGCCCCAACCCTTGTTCTCCTCTCTCTTTACAGGTTATTCTCTAATGGAGGATGTAACCCTTTCTCTAATAGTGGGTAAACAATGGAAACTGGCTAATGTTCGCACGGCTCGCATTTTCCATGACAGCCAACCTGGAGAGCATAAGAGCCATCCAGGAGTGGTTGCAAAAATGGATTTAATTAATCGTCACTATGTCATGACCTGCATCTTAGACCGACGACAATTTTCGGATTATGTCAAACTCGCTGTACTGCAGGGGTTTGGGATCGCTGCTTCTCTTGTTTCTGTGAAGGGTTGGCTTTATCTCCCAGCCGTTCTTAGGGGCAAAGTGAGCGCCGTTAAAGAAATTATTTCATCAAAATATGGGACACCAGGGGATAAGTCATGAGTTGGCTGCGTCCTGGAATTTTAGCCATCAATCGAGTTATTGAAGGCGTCAAAAGTCGTTGGCGCAATGTCTACTATCGCACGCTAGGAGTCAAGCTACACGGCTATGTCTGGATGCGACATATTGAAATTCCCCGCAATTTTGCGGATATTGAAATCGAGAGTCCTTGTGCCCTAGATCGAGGTGTGATACTACTTACCACGGGCGAACTCCTCCCTCATCCGAAGATTCATATTGGTGCTAATACCTACATCAACCGCCATACCTTTCTGGATGCTATACTATCACTGACTATTGGTAAAAACTGCGGTATTGGTCCTAATTGTTACATTACCGATCACGATCATGGTCACGATCCTACGCTCGCCCCCCTTGAGCAACCGATGATTGCTAAACCTACTCAAATTGGAGATTGCGTTTGGTTGGGAGCCAATGTCATAATCCTCAAAGGTGTGACGATTGGCGATCGCACCATTGTGGGTGCAGGGAGTGTGGTTACGCACGATTTACCCCCGAACGCGATCGCTGTAGGAGTTCCCGCAAGAGTCATTAAGCACAGGAATCTAAGTACGGAAGACCCATAATTTTTTGTCTTATCCATGTACCTATTTTACATTATTGCGAGAGCTAACTGAAAGAGAACCGTTTCCCCAATTTAATTGTTAAAGGAATCGAACCAGTTGACGCTTTGCGTGAGCAAGGATACAATAAAGGAATTCCGAATCAGGATTTGATAGATGGGAATGCTTACCAACTTCCTTTTCCCGACAACAAGTTTGATCTAGTTTGTGAATTCGCTATCTTACATCATGTCAAAGATCCAGAAAAAGTAGTTAAAGAAATGTCAAGGGTTGCGTCCAAGATGGTTGCCATCTCAGATTGCAACTTTATGGGTCAAGGTTCCCTAGTACAGCCTCGCAGAAATAGCTTTTCGGTTAGAAGCCTGATAAAATCGGACAGGGAATGACACCCATTCCCCCACTTGTGGCAGAAGACTACTCCATTGAAAACTATGTCAAGACCACTACCGATAGCTATCGCTTTAACTAGACAACCGCAGGCTATCTAGGAGTTGCTCGTGCATCGTCATACAAGTCAACAGAGGTTAGTCCGGCGTGCGAAAATTGTGCTATTAGCTAATCGTGGCTTAAACAATGAGCAGATTGCACAACAATTGCATACCAGTCGAGTGACAGTGCAACGGTGGCGTCAGCGCTGGAATCAATCAGCCTCAAAGCTAACCATGTTGTCCTTACAAACCAACCCTAAGGTCTTGCCAGACATCATATCACCCCTTCCGGTGAGCTGCTCTGTTGTATCAAGAGGTGATATGACGCGATCGCAAAACTCCACCAACCCCTCCAAACTGCCTCTGTGTGTGATTTGCACACAATGGCTGTATCAAGATTTGACAACTGCGATTGAATAGCACAAAAGGAAAAAGTGATACATTTTGGGGATCAATTATTTCTGCTGAACATTTGTTGATTATTGGTTTCAATAAAAATGGCTAATGCACCGCAACTCCAACAGGATGGAGTAATTCTCAGTCCTGCTGAAGTTGGAATCGGTAAGCGATGGAGCTTGACTAAGCAACTATTTCAAAATCTCCTCCAGCCAGTGCTGGTGTGCCATTAAGGATAGCAAACTGACCACCATCTGAACCAAACCCTACAGCAGCGCCATTGGTATCATAAAACAACCTGCCAGTCTGACTGTACACGAGCACAGCACCAGTTGTCTGAGCCTGTAAATCGTCAGCGGCTAGTGCAAACTCGCCAGACACGCTAAAACCCACGCCAGTAGCACTGGTCAAAGCAGAGAAAGTCCTCTGACTCAATTGAATAATGTCTGCACCGTCTCCAAAGTCGGTAATTGTATCCATACCAAGAGAACGAACACTATTCCTTCCTCCGAAAAAGAAGATATCCGCGTCAGCTCCCCCAGTCAAAATATCATCCTGCACAAACCCATTGAGAAAATCCTCACCGTTTCCACCATTGAGGATATCAAAGCCAAAGCCACCAAACAGACTATCCCCACCCTCATCGCCGAATAGTTCGTCATCACCACCACCACCATCAAGAGAGTCGCCATCGTTTCCTCCATTGAGGATATCATTACCTGTCCCTCCCCTGATATTGTCTTGACCCGCTTCACCAAAGACAGTATCATCGCCCTCGCCACTGTCAATCAGATTGTTGAAGTCATTACCCGTAATCGTATTATCAAGTTCATTTCCAAGTCCTAAAGTCACACTACCCAGCAAGGTCAAGTTCTCTAGACCACTACCAATACCTAGCCCCCTATTAGCAAAAGACTCTACCGTATCAGTACCACTGGGGTCAGCCACAATTGAATCATTGGCGTTGCGAATGATGTAAGTATCATCGCCATCGCCACCATCCAGAGTATTGATGCCGCTGCCCCCATCGAGGATATCATCGCCATTACCACCAATCAGAGTGTCATCACCATCTTCTCCAAATAGACTATCAGCGTCGTCTCCACCATCGATAATGTCATTACCAAAAGAGCCAAAAATACTGTCATCACCGCCTAAACCATTGAGCGTGTTATCTTGTCGATTTCCGATAATCTCATTGTTTAAGGCATTTCCTTCACCAAGGATAGGACCTTCTATTGCCCCTATACTAGCTCCAGGTGCAGCCAGAATTAGATTCTCAACCTCACCTGCAATAGTGACACCGCTGGGGAGATCGTTCAGAGAAAAATCAATCGTAGAGAAAACAGTATCAATGCCACCTCCGGTGGATTCATCAATTTCGTCAGTGTCCCCTCCAGAAATATTGTAGATATCGTCACCCAGACCACCGATGAGAGTGTTGCTACCAGAAGCACCTTCTAGAGTGTCGTCGCCGCTTCCACCTTCAAGGATGTCATCACCATCTGCACCATTGAGCAGGTCATTGCCATCCAAACCCCGAAGCGTGTTATTTGCTGCATTACCAATGATTACGTTATCAAAGTTGTCTCCTGTACCATTTATAGCTGTATCTCTGAGGCGTAGATTCAAGCCCCTAGGAGCAGTGTATCCACTTGCTTGCGTTGACAGATTAAAATCCACGGATGAGTTAACCGTTCCTTGACCATCCGCATCGATAATTGTTTCATTGGCGTTATCAACGGTGTATATGTCATTACCAGCACCTCCATCAAAGGTGTCTAAGCCTGCTCCGCCTATAAGTTGATCATTTCCGTTACCTCCAATAAGATTATCATTGCCATCACTACCCTTGAGAATGTCATCACCATCTAAGCCTTCGAGAGTGTTACTTTCCCCGTTACCACTAATTAAATTGTCAAAATTGTCACCTGTACCATCAATAGCAGTCCCTATAAGCCGCAAATTTAAGCCTCTTAGACCACTATACCCACTCGCTTGAGTTTCGAGTGAGAAACTCGGTGCTATAGAAATAACGGTTCCCCAACCATCCGCATCTATAATCTGATCGGTGGTACTATCCACGATGTAGCGGTCGTTGCCTCTGCCGCCATCCAAGATATCATTACCGTTTCCACCATCAAGTTGGTCATTGCCAGTTGCCCCTATTATGGTGTCATCGCCAGCCCAACCCCGTAAGAGATCGTTGCCAGCTCGACCTTGTAGAATATCATTCCCATCTAGACCATTGATGAGATCATTAAGAGCTGTTCCCCTTAGTATAGGATTGACAATACCGTTATCATCGAAAGGTGTACCAGTAATGTTAGCCATGTATCTGCCTCAGAGCTTAATTGATGACCATGTAGTGGTAGATAGCGTATCGCCGTAGGCGGTTGTGTTAAAACTATACAATCACTTACGGGAGCGAATATCCTCCAATCTCTAATTAGAACTAATAGAACCTGATAGCCAGAATTTTTAAACTGTAATCGGACTCCACTCTTAATAATAACCGACTTCGGCAATATGCAATCTAAAGAATTTCAAATTTTTAATAACTTTTCATGAATATTTATAAATAAATCTGCTTATACGGGAAAAGTAATATTTAGTGCAAAACCATTCTTGATTCGGTTAAATATAAATAAAAAATAATGATTAAATGTGTAGGTTTGAAAATTTACTATCCTGAATTTTTAATGTAGTTCAAGGGAGGAATCTAGCGATTGCAACTGAATCGGTTAAAATCATTGTTTCTACAGATATCAGGTGTCCCTCGGATAAGGAAGGGTTAGTTGAACTGGTTCACCCCATGTTTAACGATCCCAACCTTGAATGGTAAGGTTTCAGTGATGCGGCGTCTCTTACGCTTACGAAATGCCGCAACACAACTTATAATAATGAATGTTCCTCACCCCGGGTTTAAGCTCATCGTGTTTGAGTACATGACTAAGATCTATGGGATGAGCGGCTATGGACGGGGTTTACTAGGAGATCTGTCTCAGTGTCAGCAGTGTCGGCAGCACCTGAAATCTGTATAATCTGTATAAAGCGGAGTTGATGTACCAGTGGCAAGCCAAGAACAGCATAATTTAAAACATGACTCTCCGATGCCGTCCCCGTTAACACATCAAGCCGCCACGGAGCTGAGAGTATCTGTGATGATTACGACCCATAACCGAGTCAACGAACTCAAGCAAACTTGTGAAGTAATAGAGTCCTTATTTCCACCCCTTGATGAGGTGTTGATCTGTGCTGACGGATGTACCGATAAAACCATTGAATTGATTCAACAGAATTACAATCATTATCGCCTTTTCATTAACCCAGTCAGCAGAGGCTCTGTAGCTTCCCGAGATTACCTCATTCGCCAAGCCGAAGGTGATCTAGTACTTGCTCTTGATGACGATAGCTATCCGCTTGAGCAAGATATCGTAGCCCGGTTAAAATGTTTGTTTCATGAACGTCCTCGCCTAGCAGTTGCCTCTTTCCCGCAACGAACGGAAGAGTACTTAGAATCCTTAACAGTTAAAGACTTTGGAGCGTCTTACTACTGTGGCACATTTGCTTGTGCGGCTGCTTGTTTCCGGCGCAGCGTATATTTTGAGGTTGATGGCTTTGACACAAACTTCTTCCATGCCTACGAAGAACCTGATTACGCACTTCAATGTTTAGCTGTAGGATATGAAATCTATTTCTTTACAGACATCATCATTCGCCACCACTTCACACCAACAGGGCGTAACGAAACTCGCACTCACCATCGCCATGCCCGTAATGAGCAGTGGAGTATGTGGCGCAGATGCCCTTTTCCTTATGTGCTGGTACTATCGCTGTATCGGTTCTTTAGTCAGTTTAGATATGCAGTCAAACGCGGAATGAACTGGGTTATTCGAGAACCATTTTGGTGGTTTGCTGCCTTACAAGGTTTACCCTATGCCTTACTGAAAAGAAACCCAATTTCTTGGCAGATTTACCGATTGTGGCTCTCCCTACTCTCACAGCCAATCTATACGGAAGAGGAATGGCAAGAGATATTTTCCGCAGTTGAAGTTAAACCGTCACTTTGTCAAAAACAGTCGGATATGAATATTACCACCAGGAGTTAAACAAATTAACTATCGTAACATGCTTCAAAAATTAGAATAGCCCAACCTATGAAAAAATCGCAACTCATTCTCTCGGATTCAAATCTAGATTTTTGTCCCCGATTAAAAACCATTATAAAAAATGGACAAACTATAGATGGAGATGGAAATCTTATTCAGATCCGGGGAATGTCAACAATAAATAATTTACAACTCCTCCGAAGACTAATTATCGATTTATGCCCAAAGAAGACACTAGAAATTGGATTGGCATTTGGAGGTTCTGCATTAGCTATTCTTTCAACTCTTCAAGAGGTTCACACAAAAAAAGATTTTTTACACACAGCAATCGATCCCTACCAAAGTACCGTCTGGAAAAATAGTGCTATTACTGTCATTACACAAGAACAGCTTGATAAAAATTTCCGTTTCTTTGAAGAGTATTCATCATTAGTGCTGCCCCGGTTGATTTTAGAACATGAAAAATTTGGACTAGTTTATATAGATGGCTCTCATTTATTTGAAGATGTGTTTGTAGACTTTTATTTTGTAGTACAGCTCCTTGAAATGAATGGAATTGTTATTTTTGACGATTGTCGAAATAATCATGTACACAAAGTTGTTCAGTTTATTAAAAATAATTATTCTAAAATTTTGATAAGTCATTCAATTTTTTTCAAGATAAATTTTGGTCTAAAATAATTGCTAACAAGTTGGGCTATAAGCAAGTAGAAATATTTTGTAAAATAGGAGAAAGTCCCAGAAACTGGAAAGATAAATTTAAGAATTTTTAGAAAAAAATAAAATATTAATAGAAACAAATGCGCCAATATAATCCTTAATAAAGGGAATGTTTTATCAAGTGCCATCATGGATATGCTGTCAACTGGGTGCCCGTGAACATTATGCTATCCCACGAGCATTACAACAGTATGGAAAACTTGCCTATCTGATTACCGATGCTTGGGTTTTACCTAATTCTCCACTAAACTTGCTACCGAGACATATTTTAGCGAATTTACGCGATCGCTTTCACCCTGATTTAGCCCAAGCCTCTGTCCACGCCTTCACTCACTCTTTGATTCGCTTTGAACTGGCACAACGCCTGCCAAAAAATTTAGGATGGACAGGTATTATTGGGCGTAATCACTGGTTCCAACAACAAGCCGTCGAGTTACTGGAAACCCTCACGCCACAACTTAACACTTGTCCTATCCTCTTTGCCTACAGTTATGCCGCTTTAGAACTGTTCCGCTATGCTAAAACTCAGGGTTGGATCACTATCCTAGGTCAAATCGATCCAGGCTCAGTCGAGGAAACATTAGTTCGACAGGAACATAGTAGACATCTGGACTACCAGTCTACTTGGCAACCAGCACCACCTCAATACTGGATGAACTGGCAAGAAGAATGTTTGCTAGCTGACCGAATTATCGTTAATTCTCCCTGGTCAAGCCAAGCTTTGCAACAAGTCGGTATTCCAGCAAATAAGATAGACATTATTCCCCTTGCTTACAACCCCCCTGAGACAGCCAGCAATTTTGAGCGAACCTACCCTGCAGCGTTCTCTCCAAAATGTCCCCTGCGCGTGCTATTTCTGGGTCAAGTGATTTTGCGTAAGGGTATTGGTGCAATTCTAGAAGCGGCTGAACTCCTACATCATCAACCGATTGAATTCTGGCTCGTTGGTTCTCTAGGCATTGCTAGGCAAGCTAAAATGTACAAGCAGATCCGGTGGATTGGCGCTATCCCTCGCCGTCAAACAGCCCAGTGCTATCAACGTGCCGATGTTTTCCTGTTTCCTACCCTATCTGATGGTTTTGGCTTGGTTCAACTAGAAGCACAGGCATGGAAGCTGCCGATAATAGCGTCCAGATTTTGTGGTGAAGTGGTGAAAGATCGAGTCAATGGGCTAATCCTACCAGACGTCACTGGGGAAGCGATCGCCCAAGCCCTCGAATTCTGCTTAAATAATCCTGGGCAACTCCAAGCCTTTGCCGAAGCAGCTACTGATATGTCTGAGTTTAGCCTGTCGCAGTTGCATCACCATCTTCAATCTTTACCCTATGCACATCTTTGAATACCCAGAACTAGTTTTCACTCAACTCGCACTGCTGGTTATTAGTGGGATATGGTTGCTGCGGCGCAATGATGAAATTCCTCTGCTAATCAGTACCTTCTTATTCTACGTTTCTTCCTTTCGATACGGAGTTGTGACTAGTGGTCTAGGAAGGTGGATTAATACTTCAAGTCGAATTGGACTTGGCGCTATTACAAAAGAAGATGCTCTCACTGCCTTAAGCTACATCATACTCGGTCAAATCTGTTTCTTGGCAACCTATATGTGGAAACAACGGCAAGCCATACCTGTTACTGTACCATTTGGAGAACCTTTCTTTTTTCGGTGGCTGCGCCCTAAACTTATCTTGTTCGGTCTGTTTTGCTTACCCCTGATACTACTCACTCGTTCTAGTGTGATTACCCAATTAAGGTCAGGACGTTCACTAGCCTTTGAGATCAGTGGCTATTTGTATCTATTTCCTCTAGTTCTAGTAGGAGTTGCAGTAATGCTTGTCTGCTTATGGAAATTTGGTGGACTTCCTTCAGCGATAAGCAAAATTGTAGCCGTTTTTATTCTAATAGGTGTGGTTGATTTTACCTTTGGTCCCACCCGACGCTTTCAGTTTTTGGGATGGTTAATCGCTAGTGCCGTTATCTTGTCTTGTTCTTATCGACCTAAAGCTCGTCTAATTCTTCTATCTGCTCTAGCAATACTCTGTCTAGGTCTATTTGCACTGGCGGGTGTTATGCGTAATCCTGAAGTCACTGATGTTGTTTTGAATCAGGCAACTTTAGAGCGTGCCTACAGCGCGGAAGATGCAAATATGTTGGATGGGTTTGTTATGGTGAAACGTGTCTATCCCCATCATTTAGACTTTCGCTGGGGTATGGAGCATCTAGAAATTTTGTTGCGTCCTATACCTAGAGCCTGGTGGCCCGAAAAACCTGTTGGGGGTGGCTATGCCAGCCAATTTGGCTTAGTTAATTCGAGTAAGGGAAGCACGTTGGGAATTTCACCATCCTTATTTGGTTCATTCTATGCTGAAGGGGGAATTATTGGTATTTTAGGCTTCTCAGTGTTGTATGGAGCAATTGTGGCAGCTATTGTGCGCTGTAGTACCCGCATTCAGCCTTTTGCCGGTGTGATGATTCGTGCTATCCTTAGTGCCTCGCTGGTGCCATTGCTTCGGGGTGGAGATTTAGCAGGAATTTATGCCTGGATTGGTATGGCATTTTGGCCCTGCTTCTTATTGCTCTGGATTAAACGAGCCTATTTTAAACAAAAATTTTCTCTGCAAACTATCGTTGAAATGTCTACTGACATGTCGCTGACTAAACTGCCTTATGATTGAGCCTAAACTCTTAGTTTCTCTATCAATCAAACTTCACAACGTTATTATTCCATGCATCTTATTGTCATTTTCCACCATATTGGCGGCTACCATGCAGCTCGGTTACGTGCTGTCTACGCAGCCTGTCAGTACAGAGGCTGGAGTTTGACCGCAGTTCAAGTAACAGATAAGAGCAAAAACCATATCTGGGGAGAGTTGAGCAATGAAATTACCTTTCCCCTAAAAACTCTTTTACCTGTTGCTACCACGCCTCCTTACATAGACCGTACTTCCCAGTCTAAGATAGCAGCATCTTTACTTTCGTCTTATCTTGACTACTGTAAACCTAATATAGTGGTAATTCCTGGATGGGGTTTTCCTTTCTCCCGTGCAGCGCTTTACTGGTGTAAACGTCATCAGGTGCCAGCAATTCTGATGAGTGAAAGTAAATGGGATGACGAAAGGCGACAGTGGTGGAAGGAACAGCTTAAATCCTGGCTCTATGTAAGAAAATTTGATGCTGCTGTTGTCGGGGGTCAACTCCATCGAGACTATTTAATTCAACTAGGTTTTCCTAGCGAACGAATTTTTATGGGTTATGATGTTGTTGATAACAGTTATTTTACTCAAGCCGCTGAGGTAGCAAGACAAAATCCTTTGGCAACAAAACAACGTCAGCCGGAGATACCTGATTCCCCTTATTTCCTTGCCGTCACTCGGTTTATTAAACGTAAAAATGTTCTGCTCCTAATAAAGGCTTTTGCTGATTATCGCCAAAACATTGGAGAAAAAATTGCTTGGGAGCTTGTAATTTGTGGTAACGGAGAAGAAGAATATGCTATTCGACACCTGATAGTGGAACGAAAACTCGATGAAACTGTTCATTTGCCAGGTTTTATTACCTACAAAAACATTGGTGATTGGTATGGCTTAGCTAATGCTTTTGTACATCCTGCTTTACAAGAACAATGGGGTTTAGTCATCAATGAAGCTTGTGCAGCTAAATTGCCAGTTCTATGCAGTCGCACAGTAGGAGCATGTCACGAACTTATTCAAGAGGGTGAAAATGGCTTACTCTTCAATCCTAAAAGTCAACAAGATATTACACGGGCATTATTAAATTTACATAGTTTAGATTTAGATTCCCGATTAAAAATGGGACAAGTCAGTCAAAAAATAGTTAAAAATTATGGAGTTACTCGATTTTTTGATAGTTTATTCCAGGCTATTGATGCAACCTTAAAACTTAAAGATTCAATTTTTTAAACAACCTATGAGAATTTTAGTCGTTACACCTTACCTAGGATTAGTTTATGGTGGTCCAGCAAAAAGTATCGTTGAATTAGCTCAAGGAGTTGGTTCTTTGGGCATTAAAATAGATCTTGTTGCAACCAATGCCAATGGACTGAATAATCTAGATATTCCTTTAAATACATGGATTAACAAAAAAAAATACAATGTTAAATATTTTAATCGATGGAATTTTCAAAAACAGACTATTAGCTTTTCAATGCATAAATGGCTGATAAAACATGTCTTAAATTATGATTTAGTTAATATTAACACAGTTTTTTCTTATCCAGTTTTACCAGCTTGCTGGGCTTGTCAGCGCTACAATATTCCCTACATTAGAAGCCCTCGTGGTATGCTAGAGCCTTGGGCGCTATCACATAAAGCTTGGAAGAAAAAAATTTACTACAATATTTTAGAAAAACCAGCGATACAGCGAGCCAGTGCAATTCAAGTTCTCGCCAATACAGAAGCTAAAAATATCAAGCTATTAGGTCTAAAACCTCCTACAGTAGTTATTCCAAATGGCATCTACTGTCAAGAATTTGAAAGACTACCTGACCCAGAGATTTTTTGCCAACAATTTCTGGCAACTAGGAATAAAACCCTAATTTTATTTTTGGGCCGTCTTGATCCTAAAAAAGGACTAGATTTACTCGCTCCAGCTTTTGCTAAGGTTCATAGCCAGTTTCCGCAAACTCATCTAGTTATAGCAGGACCCGATAATATTGGCTTTTTGCCCACAGCTAAGCGCTATTTTACACAAGAAAGCTGTCTAGATGCTGTCACCTTTACAGGGATGCTCACCGGATCATTAAAATATGCTGCTCTTGCAGCCGCTACTCTATATGTTGCTCCTTCTTACTCCGAAGGCTTCAGTATGTCTGTCTTAGAAGGTATGGCGTCAGGATTACCCTGTATAATTACGACGGGCTGCAATTTCCCAGAAGCGGCCGATGCTAAAGCTGCTCATGTTGTGGCAATTGATACCGATGCTATTGCCGATGCTTTAATTAACTGCTTAAATCATCCTCAACAAGCTAAAGCTATGGGAACTCGCGCCCGTGAATTCATCTTTCAAAATTATACTTGGGAACAAGCGGCGCAAAAGCTGATTCGAGTTTATACCGCTATTATTGAAAAAAAACCTTTACCAGAAGATTTAACCTATAGCCAGTGAAGGGTGTTTATTGCTGTCACAAACGATATCGTTTTTTGGGTTGGGTCAGTGTTACCCTCGTCCTACTATTGATCGGTATCATTCCCCTGCGGCTGGCGATCGCACAATACCAATCACCCTATCCTCAAGCTATCCTAACCTTAGGCGGTGGGCGCGATCGCGAACGATTCACCGCCCAATTTGCCCAAACTCACCCCTCCCTAGACATCTGGGTTTCGAGTGGTTCACCCCCCGAAGTTACCTATACCATTTTCCAGAATGCTAATATTCCGATTCAGCGCGTTCATCTCGACTATCGCGCCGTCGATACCGTCACCAATTTTACCTCCCTAGTAGCTGACTTCAAACGCCACAAAATCCAACATATCTACCTAATCACCTCCGATTATCATATACCCAGAGCCAAAGCGATCGCGACTCTCGTTCTCGGAAGCCAAAGCATCACCTTCACCCCCATCTCCGTACCCTCCAACCAACCCACTGAATCCTGGCTGCGTATCCTTCGTGACAGCATTCGCGCCCTACTATGGATTATTACAGGTCATACTGGCGCTACACTTAAGCCACAATTGATTAGTTATTTGTCCTTTGTCCTTCGTCATTTGCCCTTTGTTATATAATTTATGAGAACCTCTGCGAACCTCTGCGCTAACCTCTGCGTCCTCTGCGTTAAAAAAGTACAACTTATCGGGGAACTCTCTTAAACTCATCCGCCACTATTCATCGCCATTACGATAAAACGTAGCACAAAAATCCCCGCCAAAACCCACACCGCGATCGCGACTTCATCGGCTTTCCCCTGAAACCCTTTAATTAACGGGTAGGTAATCAATCCAATCGCCAAACCTTCCGCGATCGAATACGTCAACGGCATCATTAAAATTGTTAAAAATGAAGGAATGGACTCCGCCGGATCATCCCAGTGAATTCCCCGTAAATTCCCAGCCATCAACACCCCCACAATCACCAACGCTGGCGTCGTAGCAAAAGCCGGAATTCCCGAAAGTAAAGGAATAAAAAATATCGAAACAACAAACAAAATCGCCACAACAACAGCCGTAAATCCCGTGCGCCCCCCTTCAGCAATACCCGCAGCCGACTCAATATACGTCGTCACCGTCGAAGTTCCCAAAACCGCCCCTACCGTTGTCCCCACTGCATCCGCCATCAACGCTTGATTTGCCCGGGGCAATTCCCCATGTTCATCAATATAGCCCGCCTGCATCCCCACCCCAGTCAGCGTACCCACGGTGTCAAATAAATCCACAAACAGAAACACAAACAACACCGCCAGGAAATCCCACCCATTCACCTGATTGATTCTACCCAATCCCGCGATCGCAACTCCGACTAAATCCACGGGTAACTCAGGAACACCGACAATCCCCTCTGGTAACGGAGACACGCCGAGAATCCAGGCTAGCGCCGCCGTTGCCAAAATCCCCCATAGCAGCGCCCCCGTGAGGCGACGGGCGACAAATGCCGAGGTGATCAGGATACCCGCGATTGCAATTAATGTCGAAGGTTGACTCAAATCCCCTAATTTCGTTTTTGTCACCGCATCAGCGGCGATAATCCCCGCCCCACTTAAGCCAATATAGGCGATAAATAAGCCAATTCCCGCCGCCGTTGCCCGTTTCAGACAATCGGGGATCGCTTTGACGATTAAATGGCGCACATTTGACAGAGTTAGGGCAATAAAAATCAACCCTTCGATTAAGATAGCAGAAAGGGCAATCCGCCAGTCGATGCCTAATCCCAATACCACCGAGTAGGTAAAAAAGGCATTGAGTCCCATACCGGGGGCAAGGGCAAGGGGGTAATTCGCCCACAATCCCATAACTAGGGTAGCAATTGCCGCAGAAAGTGCTGTGGCGATGACTAATTCATTAAACAAATCTCCTGATGCTTGTAAAAAAATGGCATCGGATAAAATGCCCGGATTCACAACCAAAATATAAGCCATCGTCATAAAGGTGGTGAACCCTGCCAATAGTTCTATGCGGATCGTGGTTTGGTATCGATCAAATTTAAAGAATTTAGCCAGAACTCCTAACTGTCTCCTTGGTTGTCCAGAAGGATCACGATGATTCATAACTGTCCCCTGAGATGCCCTAATATTAGCTTACTCCTTTCTCAGGATGAGATATGGAGCAGATGTTAGCGTTAGCGAAGCGGGGTGAACTCCCCACCCGCTCCTCGACTTCTTAAAGAAGTTGGGGATCTAATACCAACCCGATTCACCTGATATTATATGATTTTAAATAACAAATCATTAAACTTATCAAACTATTGGTTTCATTTTGGCTTAACCGCTATTTTTTTAGCCTCAGCCATTCTCCGATTTTGGGGCTTAGGTCGATTTAACACTTTGGTATTTGACGAGGTATATTATGCCAAATTTGCCAATAATTACTTAACCGGAACAGACTTTTTCAATGCTCACCCGCCCTTGAGTCAATATATTATCGCGATCGGGATGTGGCTGGGTTCTCATCTTCCCTGGGATCAGCAGCCCATGAATGGTTTGGCGGGTTCATTGCTATCTACATGGAGTTATCGTTGGCTGAATGCGCTCACGGGTTCGTTTATCCCCTTAGTTGTCGCCGGGATTGCTTATCAGCTTAATCGGCGTCGCAGCTATGCGTTAATTGCCGCCTTGTTAGCCGGGGCAGATGGTCTATTTTTAGTTGAGTCTCGCTACGCGCTGAATAATGTCTATTTAGTTATTTTGGGATTATTTGGGAATTTATGTTTGTTAATCGCACTCAGTCAACCCCAGTCAAAACGCTGGACTACTATGGCATTATCGGGTGCTTTTTTTGGCGCATCTGCTTGTATTAAATGGAATGGTTTATGGTTTTTATTCGGAGTTTATCTTCTTTGGGGAATGGCTTGGTTGCTTCAGTGGAGAGGTGATTCAAAAAAAACGTCGCTTGGGGCGGGTTTAGTAACATCAGAGTCTCAAAAAATGCTCATGGTAAAATCTGATTCTACAGACGCGCCATGGCACGTCTCTACATTCAAAACCCGGTTCCCTCAGAGCCAAGCGTTAGGTCAAAACCTGGTTTCCTCAGAGCCAAGCGTTGGATCAAAACCCAGTGCCCTCAGAGCCAAGCATTGGGGCAAAACTTCTTTAGTTAATCTAACTCAATTAAACGGGATTCAGTTTTTAGTCAATTTTGCCCTAATTCCAGCGTTAACCTATAGCTTACTCTGGATTCCCCACCTAATTATGAATCCCCAACCCGGATTTTGGGAAGCCCACTATAGAATTTTGACCTTTCACGAAAAAATCGGTAGCGGACCAGAGGTTCATCCCTACTGTTCTAAATGGTACACTTGGCTGATTATGCTGCGACCTGTGGCTTACTTTTACCAAACTGCCCAGAGTACCCGCGAACAAGTCCCGGCTTACCCTCCGTTACCCAAGGGATATGGTCAGGTGATTTATGATGTCCATGCTATGGGAAATCCTATCCTTTGGTGGCTATCAACAGCAGCAATTTTATTGTTACTGTTGCTGTTGCTACAGCGTCTTTGGTCAGGAATGCATGGATATTTTCCACCCACAACGGTGAATTATATTAGTCTCTATTTAGGGCTTAACTGGCTGGCTCAGTTATTACCTTGGGTTGGGGTGAGTCGCTGTACATTTTTATACCACTATATGGGAGCTTCTGTGTTTTCTGGGTTAGGGTTGGCTTGGCTGGTTGACCGTTGGCTACATCGAGAGCAAGAATCTTGGCAAATTGCGGCAATAACGGTTATCAGTTTAATTCTGTTGGCATTTGTCTTTTGGTTGCCGATTTATTTAGGATTACCTCTATCTCTTAGGGGTCATCAACTGCGAATGTGGTTCGATTCTTGGATTTAGATTATTTTGTCATGGGTCATGGGTCATTGGTAATATCGGCGCTTGTAGGGGCGACCCGCTTGTATAAATGAACAACGTTCGTCGTTTCAATTTGGTCGGGTCGCCCTCTGTGATAAGGTCAAGGGTTTTTTGGCGATCGCGATCATTGTTATTGCTCCAATTCATCGGTCAGCTTGATTTGGCTTATGTCTATGTTAAGGGAATTTTTTTACTCAAACGACCAGGGATGTGATCGATGGAAAGCGGGGCAGAACTGAGAAGTTCGGGATAGTGACAATATTCACACCGAAATTGGGTACGTTGTCGAACGGTTTCGTAGAGCGATTTAGGAATGACCATTAGCTCTAGCGACAATGACCGCGTTAATGTAGCTAAAAATCTCGTCGAGTTCGCCAATAGCTTCTAGTTCCAGAGTTTCATCTGAGGTAAGACAATCAGCTTTTTTCTTGTCAAGCAGGGCTTGCATTCGATCGCCCAATTCATCAGTGAATTTAAACAGGGTGTAGTTGTTGATCTGCTGTATCCGCAATCCTTTGGGGATTAGGGTAGAAGGTTTGAGAAGTGTGGTCATGGTGATGGTTGAACGTACAGGTCTCTCGATTTCTATTCTACGCAGTAGCAGATCGGTTGGGTGGAGCGATGTAAGGATTCAGGTCTGTGTTTGGCTCATCAATTAGCCTGGGTGTACGAGCCTTTCCAAAGTAATGTGGAAAAGGAAATTCAGTCACATCGGCGAGTGCGCCCAGGCTCTTTTCCCAAAATAGGTCTTGCCTGAGACAGTT